>CAZFTD010000112.1:0-11476 GCA_964521525.1 uncultured Marinilabiliaceae bacterium
AGAGAACAGACCTCGGTTTACTCCCCTATTTATGGCAAAAGCTACTGTCGCTCCCAAAAAGCCGCCAGTAGCTGAGGCTCCGGTAAAAACATCCTTTATAACAGATGCCAATGAAGGCAGAATATTCTCATAATTATAAGCAATAACCAGAAACGCACCAATAAAATATATTATGGCCATTCCAGGAACTAACGTCTGAGTAACCTTGGCGATGCGTTTAATGCCTCCAACAATCACAAAAGCAAGCAAAACAGTTAAAACAGCACCGGTAGCCATGTGCGGAATAGAAAATGTTTCCCATAAAGAATTTGAAATGCTGTTAATTTGTGGCAAACTACCAGTTCCAAATGAAGAAAACACTGTTGCAACGGCAAAAATAACAGCCATCCATTTCCCGGTTTTTAGAATTTTCCCGGATGGTAATTCAATATTCAAACGTTTCTTCATGTAGAACATAGGGCCGCCTACAATGGAACCATCGGCTGCCTTTTCCCTGTATTTATGCGAAAGCGTAACCTCTACAAATTTGGTAGTCATACCAATCATCGCAGTCATTAACATCCAAAACAAAGCAGCCGGACCGCCCAAATGCACAGCCAAGGCTACTCCTGCAATGTTTCCGGTACCAACCGTACCTGAGAGTGCTGTTGTGAGCGCCTGAAAATGGCTGGTATCGCCCTCATCGCCATCCCTATCGAACTTTCCTCTGACAATTTTTAAGGCATATTTAAAGTAGCGGATTTGCGGAAAAACCAGATATATGGTAAAAAACAATCCGGTTCCTAAAAGCAAATAAATAAACCATTGCGACCCTCCGATGTGACTGTCGATGTTTGATAAAAAATCAGTAACTTTTTGCATTGGCAATGAGATAAAGTAAGGACTTAACGCAAATATAGCCAAATTGGATAAAACTCAAAATCTTGCAGAAATTCATGCTGATTATGATAAGGAATTAAGTTAAATTGGGTAATAAAAAACAAAATTCCTACCTTTATTGCAATAATTTTTTGGCATGGATTTAAGCTACTTTAACATACAACTTCCCTTTTCCGATCCGGTATTAAAGTTTCTGATTATACTATTAATAATTCTGTTAATACCAATACTTTCCGACAGGGTGAAAATTCCACATTTGTTGGGCATGATTCTGGCCGGTATAATTATCGGACCATTCGGGTTAAATCTGATAGCTCGCGACAGCGGAATAATATTATCAGGAACAGCTGGTTTGTTGTACATTATGTTCCTTGCAGGACTTGAAATTGACATGAACGATTTCAAAAAGAATGTTGGAAAAAGTACGCTGCTGGGACTATATGGCTTTATAATTCCAATGATTGCCGGAACACTGGCAGGAATGTACGTTTTAGGATTTTCAGCTATTACATCGGTATTGTTAGCCAGTATGTTTGCTTCACATACACTAATAACCTATCCAATTGTTAGTAAACTTGGCATAACCAAAAACCGCGCAGTTAACATTTCAGTTGGCAGCACGCTGATAACCAACATCCTGGCCCTTTTGGTTCTGGCCATCATTGTGGGTATGTCCACCGGAGAAATGAATAACAACTTCTGGCTTAAACTGTTAATCGCTTTTGCAGCTTTTACGGCTATCATTCTATTTCTGTTTCCCCCCATTGCACGCTGGTTTTTTAAACGCTATCACGATAATGTTTCGCAATATATTTTTGTCCTTGTTATAGTATTTTTAGGCGCTAAACTATCTCAACTGGCAGGCATTGAGGCAATTATTGGTGCATTTATGGCAGGATTGGCACTCAACCGGCTAATCCCACGCACATCTCCTTTAATGAACAGGATAAACTTTGTTGGCAATGCCATTTTTATTCCGTTTTTTTTAATTGGCGTGGGTATGCTCATCGATTACAGGGCATTCAGCAATCTTGAAACAATTTTTGTAGCCACGGTCATGACTTTGGTGGCGACAGGAGCCAAGTTTTCAGCTGCGTGGCTTACCCAGAAAAGCTTTAAATTCAACTTAGACGAACGCAAACTTATTTTTGGATTAACCAATTCGCAAGCAGCCGCCACTTTAGCAGCCGTTTTAATTGGATACAATATTATTCTAGGTTACCAGGATAATGGAGAACCCATAAGACTATTAAGCGACAGCATTTTAAACGGAACTATTGTTATGATTTTGGCCACTTGTACCATTGCTTCCTTTGCCACTCAAAAAAGTGCTAAAAATATTGCACTTACCGACCAATCGTACGAAGTACCTAAAAACATTAAAGAGCGCCTGCTTATTCCGGTAAGCAATCCTGATTCCATTGAAGAACTGATTAATTTAAGCACCATCGTTAAATCAAAAAGCAACAAAAAAGGCCTTTATACACTCAATATCATAAACAGCGATAAGGCTGAACATGATTCGGAAAGTAAAGCCAAACAATTACTCGAAAAAGCTAAAATAGCAGCATCGGCCATTGATTTGGATATAAAATCGTTGTTGCGTTATGATACGAACCCGGTTAAAGGCATCACGCATGTAATTAAAGAACAGAACATAACCGATTTAATACTTGGGCTTCATATCAGAAAAGGGCTTTCCGATTCTTTTTTAGGCAAATTAACCGACAGCATTCTGGCCAACAGCAATATTACTACATTTATTTACCATCCTTTCCAGCCTATATCTACCATTAAGCGACATATTGTTATAGTACCGGTGAATGCCGAGTACGAATATGGCTTTTCGTTCTGGATAGCTAAAATCTGGAATATTGCCCTTAACACGGGTGCTCGCATTGTTTTCTACACATCCGAACAAACACAAAAAATTATACGAGACATACAGTTAAAACATCCGATTGAAATCGAATTTAATAATTTTACCGACTGGGAAGATTTTTTGGTTTTATCGAGAGATTTCAGAAAGGATGACAACATTACGATTATTCTCAGTCGAGAGAATTTGCCATCGTACCACGAAGCAATGACCAAAATACCGGCATATGTGAACAAGTACTTTCAGAAGCAAAACTTTCTTTTAATATACCCGGCCCAATCGAGCCCGTTGCAAAATGAACAGATTGACCTTACTAACCCATCGCTGCTTGAAACCATCGAAAAAATTGATATAATTGGAAAAACCTTGGCCAATGTTTTTCGAAAAAAATAGACGAATTGACCTATCGGTTCCAATTTCTTACTATTTTTATTACCGTAAACACAATAAATCACACTAACAAAATCACACCAATGGAAAATCAAATTAAAAAAGGACTGTCGCGCCGCCAGTTTTTAGGCACTGCTGCGGTTGGAATGGCAGGTATGGCCATGTTTTCGTCGATATTATCGTGCAGAAAAAAAGTGGCTGATACCGACTTACGACTTGGTTTTATTGGAATGGGGCGTCAAGCCATGTTTTTGCTCGATGGCTTTATGCAAATACCCGGCGTTAAGGCCGTGGCAGGTTGCGATGTTTATGGCATTAAACGTAAGCGTTTCGAGAAAATTGTAAAAGCCCGTTACCAAAAAGCCGGCATTTCGGTTGATGTACAAACCTACGAAAGATACCAGGACTTACTTCAACGAAGCGATATTGATGCCGTTGTAATTGCCACTCCCGACCATTCGCATGCCATGATAGCCATTGCAGCCTGTAAAGCAGGGAAAGATGTCTATCTTGAAAAGCCTTTAACATTCACTATAAAAGAGGGACAGGAACTGGTAAAAGCAGTGCGCGAAAACAACCGTATTCTGGCAGTTGGCAGCCAGCAGCGTTCCGACCCGAATTTCCAACACGCTGCACAATTGGTGCAAAGTGGTGCTTTGGGGCAAATTGAAAAAGTGCATGCCTATGTTGGTGCACCCCCAACTCCGTATAATTTGCCCGAAGAGCCCATCCCTGCCGATTTAAATTGGGATTTATGGCTGGCTTGTTTGCCCAATTACATCCATTTTAACCACGAGCTTAACCCGCCAATTTCGCTCGACCCGGTTCAGGACGAACAAATTTGGGGAGCCTGGCGCTGGTATAAGGAAATGGGAGGTGGTTTTACAACCGACTGGGGCGCTCACATGTTCGATGTGGCTCAATGGGCACTTGGCATGGACAACAGCGGTCCGGTTGAAATTTCACCTATTGGCGATGGTACCGAATTTATGCAATTTGTTTATGCCAATGGCACAGTAATGACATCGGAACCATTTGATGAACAAATGACCAAAGGTGTTAAATTTATTGGCAAAGATGGCTGGATTGAAGTTTCCCGAGGTCATTTCAAGGCATCGGATGATAAATTCTTACCACCTGCCAGTTTGGTTGCCGACTCAGGACCTTACGAAACTAAAATTCCACATCAGATAGATTTTATTGATGCCATTAAGAATCGCCGCGACCCCGTTGTTCCTGTTGAAGTTGGTCACCGAAGCTGTACTGTTTGTACTTTGGGTAACATTGCCTGCGAACTGAAGCGTACCATTAAATGGAACCCTGCCACCGAAACCTTTGTAGACGATGAGGATGGCCAGGCTACCAAAATGTTGCATTACCAATATCGCGATGGCTGGAATTTAGTATAATACAAAGCATTTAAGCATCATCGGATGACTTTTTAGATTCAGAAAATTGTTTAAGTCATTCGATGATTGGCTTAATAATAAAAAGAAATAAGTCGAGTCAGGATACATTGTAAGATTCGCAACCACCTTAACCCTTTATCAGCTAATGAAACTATCAACAACTTGCCCTTCCTGTAAAAACGAGCATAAAATCTCATTCTTGTTTATTGAAAACAGGATTGATCTGGCACATAAACTGGGGAAAGAGTTTACCGTTACCTGCAAAAATTGCGGCCTTCCTTTTAAGGCACATGTTGACGATGTAAAAGCTTACAATGATTTGAGAGTGCCAATAATTGGCGGTTTGTCGTTAATTTTGGCAATTGGGTTAACAATTCTTTTATGGGATTATGGCTTTATTTCTACCGCAACTATTGCCATTCCAATTATAATGACTACCACTACCCAAAACAACCAACGCACCAAAATACAATTATTTAACCAGTTGTATTACAATTCCAAACGACTTAAAAATAAAATGTAAAACCCTTAACTAATAACCAATGAAAATGAAAACGATAACCTTAACTCTGTTATTTTTTACTGTATCAGTCGGATTTTTTGCTCAAAATTTAGAGATTCCAAAGAATTACAAATTTGAAAAAGCAGAAGATTATGCGCCTTATGAGCAGGATGTTGTAAACTGTATCAATTGGCTGATGGTGACTCCCATCAACGAACAAACTCAAAAACGCAGCGAAGCCAATGCGTTTATTTTGCAATGGCTAATGGGTTGCCCTTATGTGCATATTGAGATTAAGCCTGAAATAGTTAACTTCATTGGTGGAACACCCGACCTTTTAACTACTTTTATTGGGGGATGGGCTAAATATTCCATCGAAAGCAAAGATTTCGACAATAAAGCCGCCGGTAATCTGGCTGGACTTGAATCGGTTATTGAATTTTACAAAAAAAATAAAAAACAGATAACCAAGGATAAGAACGTTGAGAATTACATAAAAATGAAAGAGAAGGGCACTTTGAAAGATTACGTGGATAAAAATGCTTAAAAAAGATTATTAGATTTAAGATTATTAGACAGATAGATTAGTATTGGTTTATCCGGATAAGTCCGCAAAAAAGTCATCTAAGTCTTATTTTATAACCAACTGCCGCCCGAAAGGCATGTCTCTAAGCGTAGGAAGACTTTCAAAAGACAGGCTGACTCATACCGCATCTAAACATCTTATGTCTAAAACTCTAAATGTCTAAAAAAAAGAAATATGCTCAAAATAATATTCTCGGCTGTAATACTTTTTTTAGCTTCCGGGCTTAATGTTACCGCACAAAATTTCCTGGAATTTAAGGCTTTGCTGGACGATTGTGGCATGATTATAAACGTACCTGAAGGAATGGCCGAATGCGATATCATAGCCAACGATGATATGGAGTATGAATATGCTATAAAATACCCCGATAAAAACTTTGAATTGCGTTATGCCATTCGCCCCATTCGTTATAAAGAGTATGCCAGCGAAGAAATCAAAAACGAGTTTGAAAGCATTGCTCCCTTTCGAAACTCGTCGTATGCCATTATACTTCAAACAGTTATTTTAAACATTACAGATGGGAGCGATTTTCCCGTGCAGGTATTTGATACAAAAGCGGTTAACCATGAATTCAATGCCGATTGGGGTGCCACCACTTTTGTTCAGTTAAATTCCGATTTTGGGAAAGACTACAAGTATTGCCTGATTGTTGCCATCCATAAAAAAGATGTGGCCGATGCTTATTATTTTTATCTTTCCGATACTACCGACCATTTTTCAGAAAATATGCAGCCTCTTTTTCACACCTTAAAATTTGAATGATACTTTTTCACCTAACCCTTTTTAATTATGAACCTTAACCATTATTTAACCGCATTAATTATAACGCTATCAATTAACACGTTTGCGCAAAGCAAAACCAGCGAAGAATTATTAAGAACCAAAATTGACTCTATTCTGGTTGAAGCAGACATTTTATACAAACTCGAAAAAGCCGCCTGGATAACCACCGATATGGCAATGGAAATAAAAACAATTCAGGAAAATTACGGCAGCTATTTTGCATACCAAACCGATAATGCCTTTAAGGCCATTATTCTAAATAAAGAAAAAGAGTGTATTTTGGAAACGGTGTTCACCGATAATTTTAATAAACCTACCAGTGAACTAATTTTTACTCGCAGCCTAACAGAAACGGAGCGCCACCTGTTATCCATCAAAAACAGAATTGTTACCCAAATTATCAACGAAACGTATGAAGTTTACAGCCCTGAAGGTTATAGCCTCAATCTTATTTTACTGCCTTTTGAATCGGGCTATAAACTTTACATCATAACCGGAACCAACCAAAACAACGTAATTCCCTTTGGCAACGACTATTTATTTTATGCCGATAAAGAAGGTAAAATAACTTCGTGGAGAAGATTTCATTCGCGGTTAATACCTACATTCACAAAAGGCCCCGATGGCGAAACGGTAACATCGTCAATGCACAGTCATTTAAAAACAGAACCATTTATTACTGCCACCGATATTTGCACTTTTCGTTTATATGGAGGTCTTTACGGGCAAAACGAGTTCACGGTTTACTCCCCTGCTCTGTCGAAATCGTTCAGGTACTTGCTTAACCAAAATAAAGTTGAGATAAAGGATGGATTGTAAAATCCGAAAGAAACTTTTTACAACTAAAATCGTAATGTTTTTCCAGGCAAGCAATCACATCAAACTATAACCTTAACCAATCGTATGAGATTTTTTCTTTTTACCACCATTATTTTTCTGCTTAATTTACCTGTTAAAGCGCAAGAGCACGATGCCGAATTAGTAAATCAGGAAACCACTATTAGCATTAAAGGCGGAAAATTAGCCAAAACAATTCTTTACGAAATTAAGATAAACAACCGTTCGGGCGAAGGATTCACCAATATTACCATACCTTATTCTTCTATTATTAAAGTCTCCAACATAAAGGCTTATATTAAAAACGCCCACAACGAAACCATTAAAACCATTGGCAATAAAGACATTAAGCACCGAAGCACCATATCAGATTATTCGTTTTACGAGGATGAATTTGAATACTTCTTTACCCTGAAGCACAATGTTTATCCTTATACCATAGTTTATTCGTATCAGGTAAAGCTGGATGAGTTTCTTCATATAACCAATTGGATGCCTGTAATTCATCCAAAAATCCCTACCCACTCGGCACAGCTAACCCTTGATGTTCCTGTTGATTATAAATTTGCCTATAAAAACAGTTTTATCGATGAGTTTACAATCGACTCAACACAGACCTCGCTCAACCTGAAATGGAAAGCATCGTACAAAAAACTATTCAACCAGGAATCATTTTCACCACCAATCAACCAGTTTTTACCATCGGTAGTTATTATTCCCGAAAAGTTTAAATATAGCAAACCCGGCTCGTTTGAAAACTGGAAAGCCTATGGCAACTGGCAATTCAATATAAACAGTAACCTGATGGATTTGCCGGCACATGATAAAACACGGATTAATGGCCTGATTAAAGGAATTGATAACGACATTGATAAAATTAAACGACTCTATAATGCGCTCCAGGCTGAAACCCGGTATATTAATATCAGCATTGAAACCGGCGGTATGAAACCTTATCCCGCCTCATATGTAGCCGTAAACAGATATGGCGATTGTAAAGCACTTACCAACTACTTTAAATCAGTATTGCACCACATTGGCATTCAATCTTTTTACACCAATGTATATGCCGGAGATAAGATTCGCGAAACAGATATGAATTTTCCTTCGCAGCAATTTAACCATGTTATACTGTGCGTTCCTTTAAGTAACGATACTCTTTGGCTCGATTGCACCAGCAAATTACCATTTGGCTATGTTGGTACCTTTAACCAAAACCGCGATGTTTTGATGGTTGATGACAATAATAGCCATTTTTTACGTACACCCGCTTTATCGGTAAACGATGTTAAAGAATCCAGAACTGTCAACATCGTGCGCAATAATGAAAGGGAGGCCATTGCCGATTTTGCCAATACCTATAAAGGCGACCGCTTTGAGTCACTTTATTATCTTACCAACCATTATAGTGAGCAACGAAAACAACATGAGCTTATAAAAAATTACATTGAGCCCGGCTTTGAACTAATTCAGATGAAGCCAATAGAATCGTGGCGCGACTCATCTTATGTACGGTTAACCTATCAGGCTAAATCGGCCAAAATATTTAACCAATATGGCCACGAAATGCTCATAAAAATTCTTCCATTCGAATTGCCCGAATTAACAAATGCCAAGGATCGGAATTTGCCAGTGCAAATCGATTATCCCATTTTTAAAACCGATTCTCTTATATACACCATTCCTGATGGTCGATATTTGTCGAAACAATTAACAAATCAGGTAATTGAAAGTAAATTCGGAAAATATCAGATTAATTTCAGTCAGAATGATACTATTGTTACAGTTAATAAATCGGTAGTAATTTACTCAGGCAAATACAGCAAAAACGATTATCAGGCACTGTTCGATTTTATCAGAAAAATTAAAGAATACGAAAATAGTGCTTACCTAATAACCCATAAAAACCTTTAAAAATGAAGTCATCTATTTTGTTTTTTTCATCATTTCTGTTCATTTTCTTAGCTGCCAACGCCCAACGGTCGATTCAAGAGTTTGGAATGCACAAACTTGAAGAATTAACCATGGAAAGTTATGAAGCCGATAAAACGGCTGATGCGGTGGTGCTGGCCGATATTGGCATTTCAAATTTTGAGTATAACGGAAGTGGATTTGATGTTATGCACGAGCGTTTTACACGCATCAGAGTTTTTACCGACGCCGGGGTTAAATATGCTAATCTGGAAATTCCTTTCTATCAGGAAGGCAATATTTACGAAAAAATCCTTGACCTTGAGGGATGGTCGTACAACATTGTTGATGGTAGAATAGTTAAAACCCAGTTAAATATTGCCAATTGCTTTGATGAAAAGCTTAATGAATTCTGGAAAGTTAAAAAAGTGGCAATGCCCAATGTTAAGGAAGGTACTGTTTTTGAAATTAAATATAAAATACAGTCTCCCTATAAATTCAACCTCCGCGACTGGGAATTTCAATGGAGAATACCGGTTGCTTACAGTGAATACGAGGCTCGAATGATTCCCTTTTACGAATACACTTTTATATTGCAGGGGGCACAAAAGTTCGATACGCAAAAATCGTATGTCGATACCGGCACTCCCCGCCAGTTTGGGTCAATCAAATTCAACGATTATATACACAAATACATCATGAGGAATGTACCGGCCTTCAAGGACGAAGAGTTCATTACTTCCATCAACGACTATATTTTAAAAATTGATTTTCAGCTTTCTAAAATCATTCAGCCAACAGGTGGTAAAATAAACATTATGACCACATGGCCCGAAATGATTAAAGAACTGAATAACCATCCCGAATTTGGCAAATTTGTTAGCCGTTGCGAAAAAATGGCGCCTAAGATTCTCAATATGAACGAACTTGCCGGAAAAACCGATAGAGAGAAATTCGATTATGTGGTAAGTTTTGTTAAGAGCAATTTCAACTGGAACAAAATCTATGGAAAATACACCAATAAGAAACCGGAAGTGCTTGTAAAAGACAAATTTGGGAATGTGGCCGAAATTAATCTGTTAACCATTGGCTTGCTACGGGCTGCAGGAATCAAGGCTGATCCGGTGCTTATCAGTACCCGTAATAATGGCTCGGTAAAACCAAACTATCCTTTTCTCCATTTCATTAATTATGTGGTAATTGTTTCTAATATTGATGGGGCTAATCTGTTATCAGATGCCACAGAAAACATGCTTCCCAACGACAGGATGCCCATCAGATGTATTAACGATATTGGTTTATTGGTGGCTCCTGGTGAAGTAAAATGGGTAGGTTTAGGTTTTAATATGCCATCGGAACTGCAAAACAACATTACGTTTAATTTCGTTGATGAAAATGTTAGCGTCAATATTGAAAAAAATGCCACCGAATACGAAGCGTATCTTTTAAGAAACAATCTGGGTAATAAAAAAGAAGACATTGCAAAAAATTTGAATAGTGATGGATTTGAAGTGATTGAATCATCCATTCAGGTAAAAAACTATCTGGAAACCAACAAACCTTATATTATTAATTACGCTTTAGAAGGCCGAGCCGAAATCATTAACGATAAAATATATATAGACCCGTTTCTGAACCAAATTATCTCAGAAAACCCAATGAAATATAACAGTCGTACTTATCCTATTGATATGGTTTATCCTGAAAAAAACATCTTTACAGTTGAAATAAACATACCCGAAGGATACAAAGCTGAATACATACCAGTAAAAGCCAATTCGAACACCAATCTTTTCGAAATGGATTACGAAGCCACAGTTCAGGATAATAAAGTAATAGTAAACTTTTCGTATGGTTTTAAAAAAGCTATTTATCCGGCTACAGACTATATGCGCTTAAAGGCGTTTTTTAACGACATTGTTCGAAAAGGCCACGATAAAATTGTTTTGTCGAAGATATAGCAATAGATCGTTAGACCTTTAGATAAAAAGATGCGAAGCATTGCGTAGTTACGGTTTATCGGAATAAGATGAGAGCAACAACCTGATATTCTGATGATTATAATTATCATGCACTGATTGCTAATTCACTGTTAATCAGCTTTGTAAAAAAGTTTAACGAACCATTAATAAAGCGTACATAATATAAAACTTAGGAAGGTTTTCAACTAATGAACATGGCTGTTAAGAAATTCATTGAAAATCAAAAAATATAGGTTTACTTTTACTTTAACCAAACAAAACATTTTCATCTAATCCTCCAACATTAATGAGAGCTATAGTATTTATTGCAGTGCTACT
>CAZFTD010000113.1:0-11260 GCA_964521525.1 uncultured Marinilabiliaceae bacterium
ATTCTTTTCCCGATACTCGGGTACCGATTCTCGGCATTCCACTTCGTTCCAACTTCGCGTCTATTGCCTAAAAATAATTTTAAGCAGCTACTAAGAACCATCGATTCTTCCCTGTTCTCGGTCTCCTTTCTCCCTTCTTCCTTCTCCCATCCTCAATTTACCATTGAATTTCCGGAAGCCCATTTAACCGCAGGTAATCATTGGTTTTACTAAAATGCCTGTTGCCAAAAAAACCGCGATGCGCAGATAGGGGAGATGGATGAACTGATGTTAATATGAGGTGTTTGGAGGAATCAATAAAGTTTGTTTTTTTTATGGCATAAGCTCCCCAGAGCAAAAAAACCAAATGCTCCTTCTCTTTCGATAACAATTGAATAACATAATCTGTAAAACGTTCCCAACCTTTATTTTGATGCGAGCCAGCCTGATGAGCTCTGACTGTTAGTGTGGCATTTAACAGCAACACCCCTTGTTTTGCCCATCTTTCCAAATTTCCACTGGTGGGAGTTTTGATATCCAAGTCCGATTCAATTTCTTTAAAAATGTTCTGTAACGATGGGGGAAAGCGAACCCCATCAGGCACCGAAAAACAAAGTCCGTGCGCCTGATTGATATCGTGATAAGGGTCTTGCCCTAAAATAATAACACGTGTTTTGTCGAACGAACAAAGATCGAATGCGTTAAAGATTTTTGATGGCGGTGGAAAAACCTGCTGCGACTGATATTCTCTTTTAACGAAATTGGTAAGTTCGATGAAATAGTTTTTCTCAAATTCAGACTGTAGTTTTTGTTTCCATTGAGGTTCAATACGTACATCCATTGTTTTTTATTGATGTTATTATAATAGCGGTAGCAGATATTGTTTGGTCAGCAATCGTTCAGATGCAATTAAATCAACTTTCTGTCCTGAAATAATTTGGTTATTGATGGCCTTACATTTTGCTGATAGCTCAAAAATAGTAAAAAAGAGGGTTGCCAGAAAACAAAAGTTGGTTTGGTCATTATCCGGATTATATGCGAAGTTTATAAAGTTATACTATTGGTTAATCACAATAATACCTACTTATTACAGATATAGAGTTTTTTTTGAATCATATAAGGCATATAAGTATCATATTAGTTCTACTTTAACAGATTACGGAATTTTTATAGGTTATTTTGGATAACACCCTTGATTAAAAGTGAATTATGGATTGCCAGCCCCAACGGGGCGCAATCAGCAACATGGGGCAACGCCCTATGAATATAAACCAAACTAATAGTCGCCCTGTAAGGGCAAAATCAGTCAGAGGTTTAAAAGTGTCAAAGTAAAACTAAAACTAAAATCATATCAGAATAGGTAAACTTATATAACTTAAATTCTTCTTCTATGTTTTATATGGTCAAATTATCTTCCAATTCGAATTAAGGTGGAATGTAATTTTGAAGTAAGCTAAATTCTAAAAGGAAAGTAATAAAAAAACCTGCAAGTTAACAACTTACAGGTTCTTTGAGCGGGAGACGGGACTCAAACCCGCGACCCTCAGCTTGGAAGGCTAATGCTCTATCAACTGAGCTACTCCCGCATGACTATTGGGTGGGGGGAGGAGGATTCGAACCTCCGAAGTCGTAAGACAACAGATTTACAGTCTGCCCCAGTTGGCCGCTTTGGTATCCCCCCTCTGGTAAAGCGATGCAAAAATAGTACTATTTTTTAAACTTCCAACTTAAATCTACCATTTTTATGGCAGTAATTGCTGCCTCATCCCCTTTGTTTCCGTGGATTCCACCGGCTCTCTCTTCGGCTTGTTGCTGATTAAGAGTGGTTAATACACCAAATATTACCGGAATGCTATATTTCACATTTAATTGTGCAATTCCTTGGGTTACTCCCTGACAAACGTAATCGAAATGCGGCGTGTCGCCCTGAATAACACATCCCAGACAAATAATGGCATCTACATTTAATTTTTTAGCTAGCAATCGAGCGCCTGCGGTTAATTCGAAGCTGCCCGGTACACTCACCGAAATTATATTTTCTTCTTTTGCCCCATGCTTTAGCAAAGTGTCTTTTGCTCCCTGAAAAAGAGCCCCGGTAATACCAATATTCCACTCTGAAAAAACTATCCCAAATTTCATTTTTTCAGCTGATGGAACCTCATTGGCATTGTACGATGAAAGATTCTTTAAATTGGTTGCCATAGTGTTGTATTTTGAAAAAAAAGGCTGCCTTTGTAAAAAAGCAACCTCTGAATAATTAGCCTTTATGAACAATTATTTTAATGACACGCGAGTGATGTATTTATCAATCTGACGTGCTTCATTGCTGTTTTTATATTGGTCTTTAATTGTTTGATAAACTTCAAGAGCTTTTTTATTCTGACCCGCTTGTTCATATAAATGTCCTTGTTTCATTAAATAGAATGGAGTGGTCAGAATGTTTTTGTAGGAAACAGCTTTTGTGTACCATTTAAGCGCTTCTTCTTTATTGCCCAATTCCAGATAACAGTCACCAATTGCACCGGCCGATACTGCTGCAAGTTCCTGGTTTTTAGTCTTAAATTTCTTTAAATAATCAATGGCAGTTTCAAATTCGCCTAAATGCATATAGCTAACGCCTGCATAATATCTGGCTAATTTACCAACCTTGGTTTTTCCGTATTGATCTTGAATATCAATAAATCCCGGGTTTAAGCCGTCGCCATCGAGAGCCAGTTGAAACTCGTTTCGCTCAAAGTTTAATTGTGCAATGTATGCCTGTTTTTGTGCTTCTTTTTCTAAAGGATGAATGTAAAGCTTTTTATAGGCCCAATATCCTCCAACAATTATCACTAAGGATAGAATAAAAATGGTCAGGGATTTCTGATTTTCTTCTATAAATTGTTCGGTTCTACCCAATGCCGATTCAACATTTTCTAAAGCATCTTCTTGTTTAATCTGTTTTTTTGACATACTTCTCTAATTTTATTGGATTGGCAAATGTAGTTTTTTTACCAATAATTTAAAAGTTTATAATTAAAATTCCATTGACTAATTTAAAGCTCACAAAAATATTGTTTTTGTTGAATTATAATACCAGCATTACAATGGAAAAACATCAACAATATCATATTTTGATTTAGTACATTTGTGCAATTCAAATAAAGAACGGATGTACTTATCGCATATCAATATATTAAACTATAAAAACATTAGGCAAACCGAGTTAAATTTTAATGCTGGATTAAACTGCTTTGTAGGGAAAAATGGAGCAGGGAAAACAAATTTGCTGGATAGTATTTATTATTTGTCATTCTGCAAAAGCTATTTCAATTCAATCGACAGCCAAATAATTTGTCACGATGAGGATTTTTTTGTGATTCAGGGATTGTTCTATCGAAACCAATTGGAAGAGGAGATTTACGCGGGGTTAAAAAGAACTCAGAAAAAGCAGTTTAAACGCAATAAAAAAGAGTATCCCAAACTATCCGATCATATTGGCTTATTGCCATTGGTTATGGTGTCTCCAAGCGATGAACGACTAATAATTGAGGGCAGCGAACAACGCCGACGGTTTATAGATAGTGTAATTTCACAATGTGATAAACAATATCTGGACGTACTAATTAAATATAACAGGGCACTAAATCAGCGAAACGCGCTTATTAAAAGGGGTAAATCAAGCAAATCTTCTGTTGAATCACAACTCGAAGTTTGGGACGAACAAATTTCATTGTTTGGTCATGTAATTTTTGAGAAGAGGGTAGAGTTTATTGACAAATTAATGCCTGTATTTCAAAAGTATTATCAAACCATTTCAAACGGACACGAGAAAGTTGAAATAATTTACCATTCGCACCATCAAAAAGGTGATTTAATAACATTGCTGAAGAAAAACCGTGATAAGGATTTTATTCTTGGCTATACAACTAAAGGGGTACACCGCGATGATTTAGAATTACTGTTGAATGGATTCCCTGTAAAAAAGGATGGTTCGCAAGGACAAAAAAAGAGTTTCTTAATTGCATTAAAACTTGCTCAGTATGAGTTTTTATCGATATATAATGGTTTTGCACCAATTTTATTATTCGACGATTTGTTTGATAAACTGGATGAAGAAAGAGGTGCACGTTTGATAGAACTGGTTAGCAACCAAAATTTTAAACAGATTTTTATTACGGATACTCAAAAAAGCCGATTGAGCGATATTGTTTCTAAAACCGGTAAACCATATTCCTTCTTTTGGGTTAACGAAGGTGCGGTTATTCCGGAGTAGCCATTGTAATAATTGTTAGTATCTGTTTAAATTTAGTTTCCTGAGTTTATTATAGACTCTTAGAAGTTTAGACTTTAGACAGATAGACGTGTCCCGGTTTATCGGGATTAGACTAAATAGAAAGTATAGACAAACAAGATTATTAAGTTATTTTGTTTATTTTAAGCATGTTACTTTTTATATCTTTTTCCGATGAACCGGAACACGTGTCTAAAAGTCTTTTCCCGATACTCGGGACTTAGCGTCTTTTGTCTAAAAAATAAATTTAAACAGTCTCTTAGTTTAAACTATTTTCCGTTCAAAATGCATAAAGACAGGTATAATAACAGTCAGCCGCTGAAAGATATACTCGCTAATATCTTAAAGAAACCTGAAATCAGTAAAGGGATTAACGAAATCCGTGCACTGGAAGCCTGGAGTAAAGTGCTTGGGCCATCGGTATCGCGGATTACCACCAAAATTAACGTTCGAAATGGTGTAATGTATGTAAAACTCAATTCAAGTATTATCCGAAGTGAGCTTTTAATGCATAAAGACAACATCATTTCTTCTATTAACGAAGAAATTGGTGCAAAAGCAATTTATGATCTGGTAATTCAATAAACTATTGAAGCAGTTTAAACCGCTCCATGGCGCTAAAAAAGAAACTGCATTCTCTTTGGGCACTTTCGTCGCTATCGGAGCCATGAATAGCATTTCTCGTTTTATCTTTTGCATATAATTTGCGAATGGTTCCTTCAGCAGCTTCTTTGGGATCGGTGGCACCTATTAACTTCCTGAAATCTTCAACTGCATTGTCTTTTTCAAGCATAACGGCTACCACTGGTCCCGACGACATAAATGCTACCAAATCGTTAAAGAAAGGCTTTCCTCTATGTTCTTCATAGAAAATCTCAGCCTTTTCGGCCGGCATTTGCAACATTTTAAGGGCTTTAATATGGAAGCCTGCTTTTTCAATATGTGCCAGAATTTCACCAACATGGTGTTCTTTAACCGCGTAGGGTTTAATCATGGTTAGGGTAATTCTTCCTTTCATTCGTATAATAGTTAGCCTAAGTTATTAAATTTCACAAATATTGCTTTTGATAATTAATTCATGTGCTTTTTAATTCACTTCAGTGCTTTGCCTCGCCATTGGCTTAATGAGGTTTAAATTATAAAACTGCCTGCACTTTTCAAAAAACTTGTTCAACTATTTTCATTTTTTGAAATATAGCAGAGCTTGTAAATCGGACGTTTTTTTTTTGTTTCTTTGTTGTTGATTTCTTTAGCTAATGCCTAAAAGCTTTGTAATTAATGGTTTGTTAATATTCGTATCAATATGTTTTTAAAGGAATTACAACAGTTTAAAGAATATTTATCAAAATCAGAAAGGATTGTAGTAATTCCTCATAAGGACCCGGATGGCGATGCCATTGGCGCTGCCCTGGCATGGCGCAATACATTAATTAACAATGGTTATGAAGTCACTGTTATTTCTCCATCTGAATTGCCGTTTGGTTTTAGCTGGATGGATGGTTTTAATGAGATTCTAAACTACGAGGAAGTTCCTGTAATTGCAGGAGACATAATTAAAACATGCGATTTACTTATATTTCTTGATTTTAATTCAATTTCGAGAATTGAGAAAATTCAGGAATTGCAAACCTCAAACGGTATTCCCAGAATTGTAATTGACCATCATCCTTATCCTGAAAACGGCATTGGAAATGTTTTGTTTTCTCAAACTGAAGTTTCATCAACCTGCGAGCTTTCGTATAATGTAATGGTTTCCATGGGTTTTGAAGTAACCTTGGCGGCTGCTGAATGTTTGTATGCAGGAATAATGACCGATACTGGTACTTTGAGCTACAATTCATCGCGTCCTGAAACTTATCATGTTGTAGCTGAATTAATCTCAAAGGGTGTTGACAAAGATAAAATTCACCGCGAGGTTTATCACAGCAATTCTTTAAACCGCATGTTGCTATTAGGGCATGCTCTTTGTAATAAATTGCAAGTGATTCAGGATTTGCCGGTAGCTTATATTTCTCTTTCACTTGATGAGCTTAAGCGTTATGGTTACAAACAGGGAGATACCGAAGGGCTGGTAAATTACCCGCTTTCAGTGGATGGAATTGATATTTCTGCTCTTTTTACCGAAAAAGACTATAACTTTGTAAAAGTTTCATTCCGCTCACGAGGGAAAGTGGCCATTAATAAATTTTCTGAACTATATTTTAATGGTGGAGGCCATCATAATGCTGCCGGCGGTGAGTTCAGAGGGTCGTTAAATCAGGCTATTAGTTTGTTTACTTCAGCTATAAAAACGTATTTGTCTGAGATTAAATAAATTGATGGTTAATGTCGAAAAGTGTTGATTTTATTAATGTTAATTAATAATCGGGGTATGATTTTTGTAGCACGAGCAATTTGTTTAACTATTTTTGTTGCAGTTAGCAGCTGTTCCGGTTCACAAAACCGACCCGAATCGCGTAAACGCAGCTCGGAGATTCCGCTTGAAACATATATTCAGATTAATAAACAACTGGTAGCTGAGGAACAAAAAATTATTGAAAAATACATTGAAGACGAAGGTCTTGAAATGGCTCAAACACAAACCGGTTTATGGTACTCCATTACCAAACCGGGTAGTGGTTTAATGATAACTAAAGGCCAGGTAGTGGTTTTGAATTATTCAATTCATTTGCTTGATGGAACTTTATGTTACACCTCTGACGATAAGGGGCCAAAAACGTTTTTAGTTGGTCAGGGTGGAGTAGAGTCAGGTCTTGAAGAAGGTGTTTTAATGTTACAGAATGGTAGTAACGCTACTTTTATAATGCCTCCTCATTTAGCACATGGATTGGTTGGGGATGATGAAAAAATACCGTCGAGGGCTATTTTAAGATATGAAGTTGAAGTACTGGAAGTGAAAAATAATAACAACAATTAAATATGATGAAGCGCTTTTTATTATTATCTGCTCTTATAACAATTGCTTTTGTGGCATGTAAAAAGGATAAAGACAAAGAGGAGGACTACATAATTTTAGATTTGGACGAGTATGTTCAGGAACATTTTCCCGGCGCTCAGCCTTCCGAAAGTGGTGTTTATGTAATTATTGTATCAGAGGGTACTGGTCCAAAACCCACCGAAGGAGAAAAGCTTTATACATATTATAAAGGTACATTGTTAACCGGTGAGAGATTCGATTCAGTATTAAGATCTACTGACCCCGAGAACCCCAGAATACCATATATTTTTACTTTAAATAGTACTTCTGTAATAAAAGGGTGGAACAGAGGCTTTGCAGAGTTAAATAAGGGGAGTAAAGCAGTGCTGCTGATTCCTGATAGTCTTGCTTATGGCGATGTTAAAAGAGGAATTATTCCTCCCAAGTCACCTTTGAGGTTTGATGTTGAGTTACTTTACGTTAATAAAGACTAAATAAACTTTGATTTTCAGTATAATAATACAATACTTTTAGGTTATTTAAATTTTTAAAGTTAATATTCATCAAGAACGAAATTTATTAAACTGATGAGAAAAATAAAAAATATACATCAACTGTTATTTCTGGTTGTAGTATTTGCTGCGTTAGTAGTTGGTTGCGACGACCCATACAAAACAATTGACTACCGTAAACTGGAGGCTGAAGAAAAAGCCCTTTTGCAGGAATATCTTGATAAAGAGCTTGATAATCTTAAAGCTGAGGCTACATGGTATAAGCACAATGAAGATAATGGTTTGCACTATTTCCAACTTGAGAAAGGAACAGGCGATTCCATATTACCTGGAAATATAGTAGGCTATAGATTCTATTATTACGAACTGGCCCGCAACGATAAAGGTGAACCTACATTATACCCCTGGAGTACCAATGCAGGCGAAACTGAGCCTTTTATTTATCAGGTTGGAATACCCACTGGTGTAGCAACCACAGGTATTGATGAGGGTATTAAATATATGCACTATTTGGGAAAAAGCAAGATGATTGTTCCTTCCTCCATAGGAACCAATAGCTTTTTTACCATTGTTGCTGAAATTGAAATAACTTATCTGGCTAACAGGTAGCAGGCTATTGAAAATTATTATAGATAGGGCAAAGGCTGTTTCAAAAGTTTGGAACAGCTTTTTTTATGTGCCAAAGCAGAATTAATTAGTTTATGATAATGATTCATGTGTTCATTGAGAGTGATATCTAAAGCACAAAAGCACTTAAAGTTAATCTCAAAGGCATATCCCGGTAATAATTTCTTAATCCTTACAAAATGAAGAAGGCTGCCCCTTGCCAGTAAGAGAGCAGCCTTCGAACCCCATTTCTAAAAAACCAGGTAAGAATTTATAAAGTTATAGGGTTAGTTATAAGCACTTTGTCCATGTTCGTGAATGTCCAAACCGTCTTGTTCTTCTTTTTCCGATACTCTTAATCCAACAGTAGCTTTCAACACTTTAAAAAGTATCCAGGCCATTCCAAAGGCCCAAACCCCAATGGCTACTACACCAATTGCTTGTGTTCCAAGAAGTTCAAACCCGCCGCCATAGAATAATCCTCCATCGGTAGCCAATAATCCTACCATTAAGGTTCCCACAGCGCCATTTAAACCATGTACGCTTATAGCACCAACAGGGTCGTCAACGCGAAGCTTTTTATCAATAAACTCTACTCCAAAAACAATTACAAATCCGGCAACTATACCAATAATAGCAGCACCACCGGGTGAAACAATGTCGCAACCTGCAGTAATACCTACCAAACCTGCTAATGCGCCGTTCAATGTCATACTTAAATCAGGTTTCCCGTAACGGAACCAGGTTACAAACATTGTAACAATGGCTCCCATGGCAGCAGCCAGGTTAGTTGTTACAAAAATATGTGCTATGGAGTCTGCGTTTTCGCCCGAGGCAGCCAGGGTCGATCCTGGGTTGAATCCAAACCAGCCCAACCAGAGAATAAACACGCCCAATGCACCTAAAACCAGGTTATGTCCGGGAATTGCATTGGCTTTGCCGTTATATTTTCCAATTCGTGGTCCAATTACTGAAGCTCCTGCCAATGCGGCCCAGCCACCCACCGAGTGTACTACAGTAGAACCGGCAAAATCGTGGAATCCAAGTTCAGAAAGCCATCCGCCTCCCCATACCCAGTGGCCTGAGATTGGGTAAATAATCAATGTGATAACGAAAGAGAATATCAGGTAAGTGCTGAATTTTGTGCGTTCGGCCATGGCACCTGAAACAATGGTGGCTGCTGTAGCTGCAAACACTGTTTGGAATATTAAGATGGCCAAATCAGGAACGTCATTTCCATATTCGGCTGTAAACATAAAGTTAAAACTGCCAATAAACCCACCAATTGAGGGGCCAAACATTAAGCTGAAACCCAGAAACCAGAAAACTATTGAACCTATTGAAAAGTCCATAAAGTTTTTCATAATAATGTTTCCTGCGTTTTTAGCCCGGGTAAATCCGGCTTCAACCATCGCAAAGCCAGCCTGCATAAAAAAGACCAAAACAGCGGCTAAAAGTACCCATACGGTATCTAAAGATCTTGCGTCCATAATTGTTAAGTTTAGGGAAGGTTATTTTTTTATGTATAAAGTCTCGGGGCCCGATTCTCCTGTGCGTATGCGAATAGTATCTTCTACATCGGAGATGAAAATACGGCCATCGCCAATTTCGCCTGTACGGGCTGCTTTTGTAATAGCTTCCACAGTTTTGCCCACATTCTGGTCGCGAACAATTATGGATATTAACCGCCTTTCAATAATACTGGTATCATATATTGTTCCACGGTACAAGTGTCCTTCTGTTGCAGTGCCAACACCTCTTACATCCCAATATGAAAAAAATGTAATGTCTTGTTCGGCAAGTGCTTTTCTTACCTCTTCATATTTGGTAAGTCTTATAATTGCTTCTATTTTTTTCATTTGTCTAATTTTATATTATTAATGGTCACTTAGCCTGCCCCGATATATCGGGGGAACTCGCCAAAGAATCATCTTCCTGTATTGGGAAGGTTTCCAATTGGCTCGTTTCATGGCTTTTATTTTAGTTTGATGTTTTTATCAGCATTATTAGAATGAAATTCCAACCACCAGAAATAGTTGCTCAGAGTTAGGGTTAAGAATCACTGAGCCCGAAAGAGGAATAGAGAAACTATCAGTGATTTTAATCTCTTTTTGAGCACCAATCCCTATGTTGCAAATCTGGAAGTTGCCATTAAGGGTATGCCAGCCATCGCCTCCACCAACAAATGCTTTGAAAGGTCCGCTGCTGTATCCCAACTCAAAATACAAATCACCACCTTCGGCGCCGGCACCATAGCGCGAATCGTTAATGATATAATTGGCTCCAAGTGAAAATTTCCCAACTTCATAGCCAAGGTTTAGTTCAAATGCATGACTGGAAATTTCTTTATCAAACTCGAACCAGGATGTACCAGGGTAATAATAGTCGGTTATTCCAATGCTTAACCCGTTTTTAAAGGCAAATGATGCATAAAGGTCTGCTTCGGCAAAATAACCAGCCCCATGGGTATTTCCTGTTGCGTAGGCACCCCATGCACCAATTGTAAAAATCCCCTTGGTGAATTCGATAGTAGGTTGAATGCTTGGTGAACTTCCATACTCAGTTCCTCGCCATACGTAACGGTTGAAAATATCAACGCCTACATTTAATTCCTGGGCTTTAGCTCCACTTAGGAACAATACCCCAATTGCTAACATCATTAACTTTTTCATGATTAGGTAGTGTTTAGATTAGAAATAGAAAAAAACTATATTTTTAAATCGCACCCCCTATTTAAGTGGGGGTGATGATACAAAAATATATAAAAATTTAATAGGACACTATAAAAAATATAAGTAAAAATCATAAAAAATATAAAATATGCAACAATACCCCCTTTTTAAATAAGAGGGTGTTAGTAAAATGTAGTTTTTGCTGATGAATTGTTGTTTTTGATGATGGTCTTTTTGATGATTGAATATTAAATATTAACATTCTTTAATTTAAAGACTAAAAGGAGTGAGAATACTTTTT
>CAZFTD010000114.1:0-11224 GCA_964521525.1 uncultured Marinilabiliaceae bacterium
GGATTGCTTTCCGCGCTGCGGAACAGGTTGCCCCGAGTTATCGGGGGAACTCCATATTTGCTATTTTTATTGGTGTTTGTCCGCCAATGGCGAATGTTCGTTTCATTAAATCAAATGGTTTGATTTTTGAATATAAATATCTATATTTGTCGATAAGTTAAATATGTTTGATAAATAATTCCAGATATGAGAAAATTTATTGTATTGTTGTTATTATCAATAATAAGTGGCCTTATTGGATTACAGGCACAGGTTATTAAACCGGTTACCTGGAAATTTTCGGTCAATAGAATTGATGAGAAAAAAGTTGAAGTTATTGCCGTGGCAACCATTGAAAAGCCTTGGCACCTGTATTCAACTAACTTGCCCGAAGGCGGTCCGGTTCCTACATCGTTGAATTTTGAAAATTCAGAAATTTACAAACCTATTAACAAGATAAAGGAAGAACCTAAGGCCGTTGTCAAATTTGATGAAGCCTTCCAAATGAATGTTGGGTATTTATCAAATAATGCCAGAATTATTCAGCAGTTGGAAACAAACACTTCCGAAGCTTTTGTTATAAAAGGTTTTGTTGAGTTTATGGCATGTGACGATTCGCGTTGTCTGCCTCCCGACCAGATTGATTTTGAGCTGAAGGTGCCTGCTTTTGTAAAAGAAATTGAGACTGTAGCTGTTGATGTGGTTGAAGAAGCAGTGGTATCTTCTGAAGTGTCAGAGTTAATAATAAACGAATCTGACAGTAATACATCGGAAGCAAGTGAGGATAAAACCTTGTGGGGGATATTCTGGTTTTCTTTTTTAGGTGGATTGTCAGCTTTGTTAACGCCATGTGTATTCCCAATGATTCCGCTCACAGTAAGCTTCTTTTTACGAAATGCTGACAACAGAACAAAAGCTTTACGAGATGGCTTTTTCTATGGCATGACCATCATTTTTGCCTATGTGGTTTTAGGACTTGCCATTGCCATTATTTTTGGTGCTGACGCACTTAATGGTCTGGCTACCAGCTATCTGTTTAATATTGTCTTTTTTGCCTTATTGGTGTTTTTTGCATCTTCATTTTTTGGGGCATTTGAACTTACATTACCTTCAAAATGGAGCAATGCACTCGATAGCAAAGCCGACCAAACAGGTGGATTATTAGGTGTTATTTTAATGGGACTCACGTTTGTGCTTGTCTCTTTTTCATGTACCGGACCAATTGTAGGATTTCTTCTGGTTGAAGCTGCAGTTGGAGGTAATTTATTTTCACCGGCTATGGGAATGTTTGGTTTTAGTTTAGCTCTGGCCATCCCGTTTACAGTTTTTGCCATTTTTCCAACTGCTATGAAATCATTGCCCAAATCGGGCGGATGGATGAACTCCGTAAAAGTGGTATTAGGTTTTGTTGTTTTAGCTTTTTCCCTTAAGTTTTTATCAGTGGCCGATTCAGTTGGTGAATGGGGCTTGCTCGACAGGGAAGTGTTTTTGGTAATTTGGATTGCCATATTCCTGATGATGGGATTATATCTTATTGGAATAATTAAATTTGCCCACGATAGCGATTTACCTTACTTAAGTGTACCTCGTACCTTGCTGGCCATAGCTACTTTTGCTTTTGTATTTTATTTAATTCCCGGACTTTGGGGTGCTCCTCTTAAAGCAGTTAGTTCATTTTTACCTTCAACTGTTACGCAGGATTTTGATTTAACGCGAAACCAGGGATTTACCAATACAGCAGTCTCAAATAACGACTCCCTTGTGTCAACAGCTAAAAGTCTGAAGCAAGGCCCATTTGGTTTAATGAAATACACCGATTATGCAGAAGGCATGAAGGTTGCTAAGGAAAGCGGCAAACCGGTTTTTCTTGATTTTACAGGTAAGGGGTGTGCCAACTGTCGAAAAATGGAAAATCTGGTTTGGTCGGATGCCACTGTTCGTAATATGCTGGCCAACGATTTCATTATAATTTCTCTCTATGTTGATGACCGTGAAATATTACCAACTGAAGAACAATATGTATCTGAAACAACCGGTAAGCGAATAAGAACCGTTGGAAACAAGTGGAGCGATTTCCAGATTGCACATTATCAAAGCAATAGTCAGCCATTGTATGTTTTATTAAACCATAACGAACAACCTTTATCTAAAGTTCGGGGTTATAATACCGATGTTGACGGGTTTGTTCAATGGTTAAAAAAGGGTATCGATACATTTAAATCCGGAAAAGACTAAAGACCTTATTTATTGATAAGATTAATTCATTGATTTTTTCTGGATGCTCGAAGCCTTTTTATTGTAAATCAGAATATAAGGTTAAAAACGGCAATTAAAATCAATGAGTTTTTTCGTCAAATAAAAGCATCCATTAATAGATATTTGCATAACATTTATCAATTAATTAGATAGATTAATGTAAAAATATTGCGCATTTGTAAAAATTATTAGTACTACAGGCACGGCGGCTCCGTATTAATAGTAGTTTTGTCCGTTAAAATAAAGGGATACGTATTAAAATTGTTGCATAATATGCAATAAAATAGTGCGTTGTATTTAGTTTTTGATGCTCAGAACAAGAGGGCATTATCGAATGTTTTATACATACGATATTAAATTCTATTTTTGACCTTACCTTAATTATAATCGAAACATGAAGAGATCTTTACTTTTAGTGTTGTTATATTTTTCAGGAGTTTCTCTGGCTTTTTCTCAAATAGATTTTGGGAACCTTGAAGAAGAACAGATATACCGTAAAGACGGAAAATATAATTGGTGGTCGGTTTCTGTGGGTTTTGGGCCGGTTATTTATTATACTGATGTTATTGATTATACCATTTTTCCCTCTGAGAACTGGAAATTTGGTCCTTCCATTAGTGTTGCCCGCCAGTTGGGGCGTTCATGGGCATTAGAAGGTCAGTTTTTAATGGCCGATATGTATGGTCAAAAATACAATCGCTATTTTGAAGGCGATTTCAGAGAATTCACCCTTAATTTAAACGCTTACCTCAACCAGTTGCTGATGGGAGGCCCCATGCGCGACAAATGGAATGTTTACGCCAAACTTGGTATTGGTGTTAACTATTTCCGTTCGGCTATGAGGGAGCAAGGCACCGATGCTTTTTTGAGAGTGAATGATATTTTCACAATGGGGGCCTATCCAACCAACTATGCCGACTGGAACCCTGACGATTTTCTTGTAATTGGATACAAAAGAGATAATCCAACCGAAGAGGTCAAACGGAAAAGTCAGGTTGTGGTTCCTATGGGGCTGGGTGTAAGATACAGATTAAACAAAAGTTTCGATTTGGGCATGGAAACAACGCTCAGGAATTTGGTAGCCGATAATCTGGATGTTGATATGACCGGTGCTGATAATGATTCTTACATGTACACATCCTTTTCGTTAACTTATAAAATTGGCAAAAAGGATAAGCGCCACGCTTCGTGGACTTATAAGGACTTTAATCTGGCTTATGAAAGAGACAGGGCTCGTGACCCTCTGGCTCAAAAGCTTGACTCACTTCGAAAAGAGTTGGAATGGCTCGCTGCCAACGATAGTGTTAAAAGCGACACCACGGTTATTGTTTCTGAACGTATAATAAAGAAAGAATCATTCGCATCATCCGTATTCTTCGATTTTGATAAGTCGGAGATAACCCAAAGATCGCACCGTACATTGGCCAATGTAGCCAGGTTTATGCGAAATAACCCCAATGCCAAATTGCTTGTTCAGGGTTATTGCGACGATCGTGGCAGTTACGAGTACAACGAAAAGTTGAGTGAGCGACGTTGTAGAGCTGTTGTTGATGTATTGGTTAAAGATTATGGTATTGATGCATCGCGGTTTACTGTAGAACCCAGAGGCAAACGTGAGTTGTTATCCGATACCCGATCGCTGGCCCCAAGAGGTGTGCATTTGGTAAACCGCCGGGTTGATATCTTTCAAATAACCGAATAAAAACGGCAACCCATGAGGCATATTACTTGTTTGTTTTTATTGATAATGGTTCAGGCTGCAATGCTTGCTCAGGTGCGCACTACCGATCAGCGTATTATTAGTGAGGAAATGCGATACTCGGCTGAAAAGAAATTCAACACCTGGGCTTTAACTGTTGGGTATGGACCTCTTATCATGTATACCGATGTTACTAATTATTCTTTGCTTCCAAAAGGGAAAATTGATTTTGGCTCATCTGTTATATTAAGTAAGCAGATATTTCCTGCTCTTGCTATAGACTTGCAATATTTATCAGGCAAAATGAATGGAGAACAAGGCCTGCATTATTTCAAGGGTGATTTTCAGGAAGGGTCATTAAGTGCAGTGTTATTTCTTAATCAGCTGACAGCCTCGCCGGGCCCAATCAATGATAAATGGAATCTTTATATTAAAGCTGGTGCCGGTGCTACTTTTTTCAGGTCAAAGCTTTTTTTTGTAGCAAACGATGAATTGGTCAGGAACTCAGACTTAGGTGGCGGTTCGGATAGATACATGGTATATGGCTACAATCCTTTTAATCCTAATGAGAAAACTGATCGCCGCATGGAAATTGTGGTGCCAATGACTGCCGGATTGATGTACCGCATTAATAAAAGTTTTGATATTGCCTGGGAAACCAGCGTGAGGTTTTGTGCCAGCGATAATCTGGATAACATTCTTTCCGGGTCAACCAACGACAGATATGTGTTCTCGGGATTGCATTTAAGTTATAAGATTGGGAAGAAAGATAAACGTCATATGCGCTGGACCTACCGTGGTTATGGCTTTAACCTGTTTGGTCGCCCCAAAAAGGATCCGTTGATTAATGAAATTGCCAATTTGGAGGATGAAATTAAGAAGTATAAAGACGGAAGACCAGTAAAACGTGATTCGGTTGTAATCCAGGAGTCGTTAACTGTAATGTATGAAACAACTTATGTTCGTACTATTTTCTTTCCGGCAGGTGGTAATATCGTTTTCGACACAGAAGATAAAGTATTGATGGCCGAGGCGGTTGTTCAGATGAAGCAGAATCCGGGCACTTTCCTTGAAGTATATGGTCATGTAAGTTCTGAAGATTCGGGCGACCATGAAGCTTTAAGTCGTAAGCAATGCGATAAAGTTGTTGATTTCCTGGTCAACGAACTTGGTGCTGATGCTTCTAAGATTAAAGTAATTGCCAAGGGAAGCGAATCACCTTTAACCGGTGAAGGTGAGTTGTCGTCAAAAATTCGTAAAATGGCTAATCGCAGGGTAGATATGGTATTCAGACGTTAGTATAAGTTGAGGAATAAAAGAAGAATAAAACCCGTTGAAAAAGATTGTTTCAGCGGGTTTCTTTTTTTTCATTCTTTTCACCTTTTGGCAATGCAGTAAACAAGGTTATTGCTTTTATTGTTACATCACCATAATTAAGCGATGTATAACAGATGAATCAGGGAAACAACTTTTTGCTATTTGATGGATTTTGTGTGCTGTGCAGTTATTTTGTTCGCAAGCTGATTAAACGGTATGGGGATTCGCTTCAACTATTACCCGCTCAATCATCTAAAGGACAAGAATTGTTGAAAGAGATGGGTTTTCCGGCGCAGCTCCCCAATGAGGTTATTCTGTTTTATAACAATCAAGTCTATACAGGGCCTTCAGCTATTATTGTTCTGATGAGAAATGGAGGGGGCTTATGGAAATATACAGGCAAATTAGCTGATTGTATGCCTCGCTTTTTTACAAAATGGCTGTACCGATTAATAGCACGCTACCGGTATGTTATTTTTGGCCGGCGTACAAGCTGCTTTCTGGGATAACGTTATTCATCGGCAAACAGCGCCCCTTCCTGGTCTTTTTTGTACAGCTGAGATAATGTTGCCAGAAATTGCGCAAATAATTGAATAGCTTCGTTTGTTCCATCCGAAATGGATGTTCCTTTAAGTTTCAGAATAAATGTGTTGTATATAGCACCAAGCATCAGTTCAATATCGTTATCGGGCTTTGGATTGGTTTTAACTTCCAACTCTCTGATAGTCGGCTCAATAAACTGAAATCGAACCTGATAAGGAATATGGTCAGCATCCTTTAATAATCTAAGGTGGAGATTGTTTAAATCGTTAATTGTATTGATAATAAATTGCAGATGCCCGCTTTCTTCTTTATGCTCCATCTTCATCATTTCAACCAGATTATCCCACCATTCGTATAATTGATTTTTCTGGTTATCATCAACCTGATATTGCGAAAGTATGGTTTTAGATATCAGGTTAATATCGCATTTATTGGCCCGTATTAAGTCTTCAATTTGCCACATGTACAGAATGTACTCTGCTATATTGTTTTGTTTTTTCTCTCTTGATATAAACATATACTTGCGATTACAACGTAGGTCAGATTTGCATTGTATTGTAAGTTGATATTTGTGAGCTTTATAAGGTATATGAAAATTGTGGTTTTAAAGTGAGTGATATTGCTAATCATCAGATTCATCATCATCACCATCTAAAAAACTATCTATTTCACGCCGGTCTTTTTTGGTGGGGCGGCCAAGTCCTCTTTGCCTGTTAAGCTTATTGGCCAGATGCGTGAGTTCTAACAGTTCAATTTGGTCGGCAGGAGTAATATCAGCAATAAAACCCGGCGTAAGCTTGGCGCCCATACGCTTTTCAGATATGTCGAGCACTTTATAGATACGATAGATGGGTGGTTCTTTAACTGATATTTCGTCTCCTTTTTTAACCATGCGTGATGATTTAACGGGTAATCCGCCCATTTGTACACGCCCTTTTTTGCAGGCTTCGGTAGCCAAACTTCTGGTTTTAAAAAGCCGAACAGCCCATAAGAATTTATCGATACGCACCAAATCGGGAGAGCTCATTGGATTTGATTTATTTGTTGTTATACAAATTCATGGTTTGCTGAGTACCAATGGTTCCAAAGCTTTTTATTATTTCAATGGCTTTATCAATTCTTTCAGGCAGAGCGGCTTTCTCCTCTTTGTTAAAATGCCCTAAAACATAATCAGCCTGGTGGCCTCTTGTAAAGTTGTTGTCAATGCCGAACCGTAAACGGGCATATTGATTATGCCCAAGAATTGATTGAATGCTTTTTAATCCATTGTGGCCGGCATCGCTTCCTTTCGATTTTACTCTTAACGTGCCAAATGGCAATGCAATATCATCTACTATCACCAACAGGTTCTCAATGTTTATTTTTTCTTTTTGCAACCAAAAAACAACGGCCTTTCCGCTTAAATTTACATAGGTGTTTGGCTTCAAAAGCACAAAAACGCGCCCTTTATATCTGAATTCTGTAACGGCTCCATAGCGCTGGTCAATAAATGTCAGCTTTTCGGCATCAGCCAGTTGGTCTAAAATGTCAAATCCTATGTTATGACGGGTATGGGCATATTCGCTGCCAATATTACCCAGGCCTGCAATCAGGTATTTCATATTGGGCTGAATGTTTTCCCTGCTGCGGGAAACGCTTTTTTGTTGAAACAGACTAAAAAATTTCCTGAACATTCTGAATATGGAATGCATTAAGACACAAAAACCCCCATATAAAGATATGGAGGTTTTTAATATCAAGTATGAAATTATCCTTTTTGTTGTGCAGCAGCACGGGCAGCTCTTGTAAGTTTTACCGAAACTACCACCGAGTTTTTAGCATTTAACAACTCAAGGTTTGGATAGGTTAAGTGTCCAACCTGAATACCTTTTCCAAGTCCAAGGTTTGATATGTTTACCACCAACTCGTCGGGTACATGTTTAGCTAAACCTTTAACACGAAGTTTTCTTTGCTCCAGCTGAAGTTTACCACCAGCTTTAACACCTTCGGCCAAACCTTCCAATTTTACAGGAATTTCAATGGTAATAGGCTTGTCTTCAGACACTTGAAGAAAATCAGCATGAAGCATCTTTTCAGTTACCGGATGATACTGAGCTTCTTTAATAATGGCATCATACTTAGAGCCATCAATATTCAGAGTTACCAGGTACACATTGGGTGAGTAAATCAGTTTTCTAAATTCATTTTCAGATGCATAGAAATGAACAACATCTTTTCCACCATAAAGTACGCAAGGAACGTTTTCTTCTTTTCGAAGTTGTTTTGTTGCAGTTTTGCCAAGATCTACTCTTTTAACTGCTTTGATTTCAATTTTTTGCATGTTTTTAAAATTAATTGTGCTACTCAAAATTAAGTTTCGGATGATGTAAATCCTTAATTTCCCATCACACGATGCCCTACAATGGGGGCGCAAATATAGTAATTAAATTACAAATTGTGTGCTTATGGATTGGTAATTATAAACTTTGTCGATGGTGTCGGAGAATAGCTGGGCAACACTAAGAACTTTAATTTTTGGAGATTCTCGTTTTAAGGGAATTGAATCTGTGACATAAAGTTCGGTAAGTGAAGAATTTTCAATTCTTTCGTACGCAGGGCCTGAAAGTACAGGATGTGTAGCAAATGCCCGCACACTTAGTGCGCCCTGTTCCATCATCATATCGGCAGCTTTGGTTAGTGTACCAGCTGTATCAACCATATCATCAAGTATGATAACATTTTTACCTTCTACCTCACCTATTATGCGCATATCGTCAATAACATTAGCTTTAGAGCGATATTTATGGCAAATAACCATAGGTGTTTCAAGGAATTTGGAATAGGTATTGGCTCTTTTGGTTCCACCCACATCGGGCGAGGCAATAACCAATTCCTTAAGTCCAAGCTGCCTAATATACGGTACAAAAATGCTGGAGGCATAAAGATGATCGACCGGAATATCGAAGAAACCCTGAATCTGGTCGGCATGTAAATCCATGGTAATAACCCTGCTTACACCTGCTGTGGAGAGCATGTCGGCTACCAGTTTGGCTCCAATCGAAACTCTTGGCTGGTCCTTTCTGTCTTGCCGTGCAAAACCAAAATAAGGAATTACTGCCACAATTTTATAGGCAGAGGCCCTTTTGGCTGCATCAATCATCATTAGAAGCTCAAAAAGATTGTCGGTGGGCGGAAAAGTTGATTGAATCAGAAATACATGCGAACCGCGAACGGTTTCCTCAAAGGCAGTGGCAAATTCGCCGTCGCTAAAATGAATGAGGTTTACATTTCCAAGCTCACGTCCGGAGCATAATCCAATTTTCTCTGCCAGATATCGGGTTTGTGTTCCTGAAAAAATCTTGATTGGCGCTTTTGGTGGCATTAATTTGCTGTTTATCAGTTTTTTGTAAAATTTAGCTTTACGGAACAAAGATAAGAAAATTCATATTCTCTTAACAACTGAATAATATTAATGTGATAAATCATTAATATTTTTAACTAATTTGTTGCATTCTGGTATTTTTTTAAGTCTGTGTGATTTTATTTGTTGCTTTTGGGTGGATTCCAATGATGCATTATCTCATCAATAAAGTTGAGAATTTCATCACGTCCAAGCTTTTTGGTGGATGAAGAAACAAAAACAGGTGGTAATTCGTCCCAATCTTCAAGGAGTTTGTCTTTATATGATTGAATATTTTTATTAAAGGCCTCTTTTCCCAATTTGTCTGTTTTGGTAAAAACTATGGCAAACGGAATGCCTCCTGTTCCCAATTTCTCCATAAATTGCAGGTCAATAGGCTGAGGTTCAAGCCTTGAATCAATCAAAACAAAAAGGCACATCAGGTTTTCTCTTTTTGCCAGATAATCATTAATTATTTTTGCAAAAGATTCTTTTTTGCTTTTCGCTAAACGGGCATATCCATACCCGGGTAAATCGACCAGAAACCAGGAGTCGTTAACAATAAAATGATTGATTAATTGTGTTTTGCCCGGAGTTGCAGATGTTTTGGCCAGGTTTTTTGACTGGCACAGCATATTAATCAGGGATGATTTACCAACATTTGAACGCCCAATGAACGCAAATTCGGGCTTATTCGGGGAAGGACATTTTTGCACCAATTGGTTGCTTACTAAAAACCGCGCGTTTTTAATAATCATTTTTTTTTGCAAAAGTAATCATTGATAACAGAAAAGCCTTGAAAATATTCAATAAACATTGGGAGAATTTGAATTTTCTCAAAAAGAATCGGTTCCTTCTGTATATATTTGCAAGAAAAAGATATGATGGCAACTAAGTTGTATCCACTAAAGTTTAGGCCCATTTTAATGGATAAAATATGGGGAGGAACTAAGCTAAATACCCTTCTTGGAAAGCCCAAAGGCAGTTTGCCGAATATTGGCGAAAGCTGGGAACTGTCGGGTGTTCAGGGCAATGTGTCGGTTGTAGAGAATGGATTTTTGCAGGATAACGACCTCAATGAGCTGATTGAAGTTTATATGGGCGATTTGGTGGGTGAAAGGGTTTATTCCAGATTTGGCAATGAGTTTCCTTTGCTCATAAAGTTTATTGATGCCCGTGAGGCATTGTCTATTCAGGTGCATCCTGGCGACGAACTGGCTGCCAGCCGGCATAATTCGTTTGGAAAAACCGAAATGTGGTATGTTATGCAAGCCGACAAAGGGGCGTATCTGATTAGCGGCTTTAAGGAAAACATCACTCCTGAAACTTATGTGCAATCAGTTGAAAATAAGACACTGGAGTCGCTCCTGGCCAAGCATCCTGTTCAATCGGGCGATGTGTTTTTTATGCCTGCCGGTCGCGTTCATGCCATTGGTGCTGGTATTATGCTTGCCGAAATTCAGCAAACTTCTGATATTACCTATAGAATCTACGACTTTGACCGGGTAGATGAACATGGTAATTCGCGTGAATTACATACCGAATTGGCCATCGATGCCATTGATTTCAATGTGCCGCAATCATACAGAACCAACTATAATGCTCACAATAATAAGGTTACTGAAGTTATTATGTCGCCTTATTTTGTTACCAGCGTTTTAAAAGCCGATAAACCAGTTGAAAGGGATTATTACCACCTGGATTCGTTTGTTATATACATTTGTGTGGAAGGTAAGGCTCAGATAGAATATGGCGATGAATTAAGAGTTCCCATTCAAAAAGGTGAAACCATTCTGATTCCGGCCGAATTAAGGGAGGTGAAATTGATTCCCGATGGCTCTGTTCAAATATTAGAAGTGCATTTACCTTAACGACAGATTGCGTATTAATTTTAAACAAAAATATTAGGATAGACGGTTTTTTTGATGGAAGAAGCATAGATAAGAAATTTAAGATTATGAAACGAGCATGTTTGCAAAAAAACACAACTTGTCATGACTTTTCGGGAAACACCAATGAATTGAAAATCGGCGGAGCCAAAATAGCAAACA
>CAZFTD010000115.1:0-11212 GCA_964521525.1 uncultured Marinilabiliaceae bacterium
GGCAGTTCGCCGCGGGAGGCAGCCATTTATGGAACCAACGAAGTTGGGCTTGCTGTTGTAGCCACCACATTAACGGTAGTGGCTGTGTTTTTCCCTTTAACATTGGTACAGGGTTTAAGTGGTATTATGTTCCGTCAGTTGGGAATGATTGTAACTCTGGTAGTTATCGTATCAACTTTGGCTGCTCTAACTTTAACCCCAGTATTGGCGTCGCAAATGATGCGTACACAACCACCGCGTAAGTCGGGTATTATTAAGGTAATCTTCGATGGTATTGAGAAGTTTCTAAATGGGTTAGATAATGTTTACGAGAAAACACTTTCGGTGGCTGTTCGAAAAAAGGGGCTGGTAATAGGGGGCTCTGTAGCACTTTTTGTTTCAAGTATTTTACTTCTGCAATTAGTGCGTGTTGAATTTTTCCCTCCTGCCGATAACAGTCGTATTGAAGCAAGTGTTGAATTACCATTAGGCGTTAATCTCGATAAAACTAAAGAGATAGCACGTAAGGTTGAAACAATATTTCAGGAAAAATATCCCGAGGTTGAAGTTATTTCAACCAGTGCCGGTACAGCTGACCAGAGCAATATTTTTGCCGCTTTTTCGGCAAATGGATCCAATATTATCAATTTGTCCATGCGGTTGTCGTCTAGTAATCAACGAAATCGTAATATTTATGAAATTGGCGACCTGATGCGCCTTGATTTGGCTGAGATTCCTGAAATAGAAAGTTTCAGGGTTGATCCTGGTGGTAGTCGTGGTGGTGGTATGGGTAGTGGCCAAAGTACTGTGGAAGTTGTTATTTCAGGTTACGATTTGGATGTTACAGCCCGATTGGCCGATGAAATGGCCAAAGTAATGAATGGCATTGATGGATTGCGTGATGCTGAAATCAGTCGCGATAAATCCAATATCGAATATCAGCTGGTTCTCGATAGGGAAAAAATGGCTGTTCATGGATTGAATACAGCAACGGTAGCAAATGCCTTACGCAACAGAATTAATGGTTTAACTGCTGCTCAATACCGCGAAGATGGCGATGAATACGATATTATTGTGCGTTATGATGAGCCTTTTCGCGAATCATTGGAATCGGTTAATAACATATTGATTCCCAATAGTCAGGGACAATTTATTCGTCTTCGCGAGATTGGTCAGGTAAAAGAGTATTATTCTCCGCCATCCATCGAAAGAGAAAACAGGCAGCGTATCATTAAAGTAACAGCAGCCATTCTCGATGCTTCTTTTACCGATGTTGTAAAAGAGTTGGAAACTGCCTTCAATAAATTGGATGTTCCTCCCGGAATTGGCATGGATATAGGCGGTACCATTGAGGACCAGCAGGAATCTTTTGCCGACATTCTATTACTGTTCACATTGGTGGTTATTTTGGTGTACATTGTAATGGCATCGCAGTTTGAATCGCTTCGTGCACCATTTATCATTATGTTTACATTGCCGTTTGCATTCACCGGTGTGTTCATATCCCTTTTTATTACCGGTCATTCACTGAATCTTATATCACTTATTGGTTCGGTTATGCTGGTAGGAATTGTGGTAAAAAATGGTATTGTGTTGGTCGATTATACCAACCTAATGCGCGACAGGGGACTTCCATTGGTTGAAGCAGTTATAGTTTCAGGCAAATCGAGGTTACGTCCGGTGTTAATGACCACTTTAACTACCATATTAGGTATGCTGCCAATGGCGCTTGGGCTTGGCGAAGGATCTGAAATTTGGCAACCAATGGGTGTTAGTATTATTGGAGGTTTAACTTTCTCAACCCTGATAACACTTATTTTGATACCTGTGATATACACTATGGCTGGTGCCAAGCGCATGCGGAAAGAACAGGAGCGGATTTTGCACCTTGCCGAGGAAGTTTAATTTATTAAGTGAATGGCATTTGAGTTATCGATAAAATGGTTTGCAACTAACTAACAATTATGTTTTTTATGATTAACCTTTTGTCATTCACTTTTAATCAGCATAATCTTTTTACAGGACTCTGATCTGGAAATGATAACAAGTTTGTAACACCGTCAGAAATACTTACTTCTGTTGGTTATCAAACAGTATTAGAACAAACCAATTAGTTAAATTAATTTCGAATGAAAGCAGTTTTTATAGCATACAATCAAGCATTAACCGAAAAGATTGAATTTATTCTCAATCGGCTGGAGCTAAGGGGGTTCACCAGATGGACTCAGGTTCAGGGGCGTGGCTCAGTTAATGGCGAACCGCATATGGGTACACATACATGGCCAGCCATGAACGAAACAATTTTATCAATAGTCCCCGATGATAAGGTAAAGTCATTGATGGATGCTCTACGCCATCTCGATAGTAAAACCGAAATGCAGGGATTAAGGGCTTATGTATGGCAGGTTGAAGATGCCATATAGTACAATAAAAAAACTCATCAATTTTTTGATGAGTTTTTTTATTGATGTTATTTTGAAGAATACAAATGTGATTTCAATCAAAAATAGCTGTTAGCTCTTAGGTGTTAGGTGTTAGGTGTTAGCTGCTAAGAACTAAGAACTAATAGCTAAGAACTAATACCTAAGTCCTTCTGCCTTTTTTCTATAGCCTTGTTCTTAAAACCTCCATCCAAGTGTAACCGCAAATTGGTGGGTATTGGTAGTGATATTGGCAACCGGTTGGTATTCATCAGCAATGTCTGGAGAATAATAAAGCGAATGTATATCTTTTTCCTGACGCAATAAATAAGCAAAATCAATATACATATTACTCATCCGGTAACCCAATCCGCCCGAAAAGGCATTATGAGTCCCTTTTGAATTTAAGAATCCCTTTTTGTACGGATTTTGATAAGCAGCATAGCCTCCCCTTAGCGAAATTGTTTCACTCATTCTGTATTCGGCCCCAAACCGAAGACTATTGGTAGCCCTGAAAGTATTGGAGATTATGCTATTCAGCGCATCCATGTTATTCATCTCTTCAAAACTTCCACCTTTACTTTTATATTTCATATTGGCGTAGTTGGTTCGCTCGTAATCAACACTCACCAAACCTTTGTCTCCAATAACGTAAGCCAAACTTCCCAATAATTTCCAAGGTGTGCGAAAATTATAAGAGAATTCACCAAATTGTATTTTTTCCGGGAGGATGGTTGTGCCATTCAGATATTTTGCTTTAACATCAGTCTCGTATTCAAGGTCAATTGAATAGAAATTTGGTGTATGCACAGCTGCACCTATTCTTACAGAGTTAACTGGTTTATAAATAACGCCTACTTTTAAATTTACTCCAACTCCGGTAGTGGTAAAATTGTTGTTAAACGAAAAATAATCGAGTGTTTTTAACCCCATGGCTTCTCTTGAAGCATAATATTCAGTAGCATATCTGCCATTGGCACCCATGGCTGCAGTTTCGTAGTGCTCTGATTTCATATTATAATACAGGGTAGTAATTCCAAGCGAACCTCCTATATAGAATTTGTGACTGAAATTGGCTCCACCGGCAATACTAAACTCCCCAGAACTACCTTTTTCTGTAATTACCTTTCCCTGGTTAATACCGTATAAAGGTCCAAACACAATTTTTCCTTCAGCCTCATTCAGGTATTCAAAAGCACTATAATACACATCGGCTGCGCCGGGTAACAACTCCAGTAATTCAACGTCATAAGCTATGCCTTGGTAAAACCTGTTCAAATTAATTGGTGTATAGCCCTCTGAGTTATATACAAACTCATCGAGTAGGGACGATTTGAGGCCTCGCCCCTGAATATAAGTATTACGGGCAAAACTGTTATTACGTGTATAGCCAATGGAAAAATGGGTACTTATTAAGCCAGTTGAGGGTTCTAAAGATGGCTTATAAGTGCCGACATAACCAATTTGCTGTATGGGTAAATAGAATTTATCATCCTCACTGGCTGTACCATTATAGTTAGCTTTTGTTTGAGTGTATGTAAGCGATGGTGTAAAAGTAAACTCGCTGCTACGGTATACTGCTATACCTGCCGGATTGATTCCTATACTTGTGTAATCCCCTCCCAAGGCACCCATGGCACCGCCCAGTGAAATGCTGCGGGCAGTTCCTGTAGGTCTGTTCAGAGAGAATCGTATGGCATCAGTTTCGTTTTGGGCCATTGCAACCATTCCGGTTGCCAAAATCATCAGGCCTGTTAATATATGCTTCATTGGTTGATGGTTTTTGGTTAGGAACAATAATCTTTAATCAAGCTTTAGAGTAAAACCGATTATATAGATTATTCATTGATTCAACGAAATTTCAGTTTTTTAAAGTAACCCCCATGAGCGTAAAGATGTTCATGGGGGTTGCTGGTTGAGTATTAACGATTATCTTCTTCCTTGACGAACCGTTCCGCCGCCTGAACTGCTGGAGCTTGAACCTGAACTTCCTGCTCCGGAACTACTGCTTGAAGAAGAGCTGCCAGAAGAGACAGAGGATCTGCTTGATGAAGAGCCGGAATCATATGATCTGCTTGGTGCACTGCTGCTGCTCCTTGTAGGAGAAGTTACGGTAGATGTTCTGGGCGCACTTGTGCTGCTACCTTGCTGATAGGTAGTGGTTGAGCTCGATCTGGTGTTAGAAGGACTAACAGTACTTCTTGTTGAACCGCTACCAGGAGCCAAGGTTGTATTGCGGGTACTAGGAGTGGTTGTTCCACTTTGAACCTGTCGGGTTCCTGTATTGGTGCTTTGTACAGTACCAGTGGTTTGCGGATTTCTTGAATCTCCGCTAACTCTGGTATAGGACGTCCTGTTATAGGTTGGACGTGAATTATCCTCAGGTTTTGAATAACTTGGTGTATAGCTCCGCCTGGTATTTCCTTGCTGAACGGTTCCGGTTCTGGTGGGGGTTTCAGTAGCAGCTGTACCAGATTTCAAGCCGTCCTGACTTGCCCCGCCTCTGGATGTTCTTGTGTAAACGGTGCCACCTTCAGTCTCGTAACGGGTATTTCCCTGTTGGTCGCGTGAAATGCGGGTACCACTGTTGGTCACTTCAACTCTCTCTCCGGAGGTTCTTTTAAGAATTTCTCTGGAGTTAAAAGATGTACTGGCTAAAGGCCGTGTATTGGAACTGAGCCCGGTTCTCATTCCTGAATAGTAAGTCCGGTTGGATGTTTTCGGATTGTGCCCACTGTAATACCCGCCTCCGTAATAATATGGATGGCGATAGTATGGATAATGCCAATAATAATAAGGGCTATAAAATGAATAGTAGAACGGATCGTACCATCCATAACCAAATCCCCAGTAGTTGTAATATGGATATCCCCACGACATGCCTATTGACCACCTTGGATAACCCCATGAGTTGTAATAGAATGAGTTATACCAACGATTGGTCCAGGTTGGAAATGCGTAAGCATAGTTTCCATCAACATACACGTTCCAGTCGTAGTGATTAAAATAAACTATTTCACTGTAAACCGGTGAGTAATAAGGTATGCGAATAAACGGCCCATGGAAGCGAATCATTCGTTCAGCGTAATCGCGATCCATGGTTGATCCATCGAAACCTCCAACCCAATAGCCGGTTTCATCGTTATAATAAATCAGGGTATCAACTTCCTGTTTGCTATTATCACTTAAAAGCGCTGCATATTGTTCCTGAAGGGCCGCAAAATCGCGCGAGTCTTGCTCGCCTGAGTTTCTGGTCTTTTGATAGTCTCTTTGCTGCATCTCAAAATCTCGGCTCTCGGCTTTTTTAGCATCCTTGCTAATGGCAGGTACCGGCGAAAATGCCTGATTAATATTATCGCGGGTAGCTCCTGGTACGTAGTAAACATCATCATAATAAAGGCCCGGGCCGGCAAGACGACTTGTGCTGCAAGCGCTTACCAGCAATACTAGTACCAATCCGGTTGTCAGGTTCATTGCTTTCATCGTTAATCCTCCTGATAAGTTTGAATAATTCAGAACAAAATTTATACCAAAAACCACTTTTTCTGCTACTTTGAACACTTATTTTAAAAAAGAACAAGAAATGTGAAAAACTATTAAATACAAATATACTAATGAAGGGTAATAGTTCAATAGTTTTTTTAGTTCAGTAGTATGCAGATGTTTTGTATAATGGTATTTTTCCTATTTTTGTGCCTCCGGAAATAATGAGTTAGCAATTAAAAGATTATGGCAAAAGAATTAACTAGCAGGGCTGAAAGTTATGCCCAATGGTACAACGATTTGGTTTTGAAAGCCGATTTAGCTGAGAATTCGGCTGTTCGGGGATGTATGGTTATTAAACCCTATGGTTATGCCATATGGGAAAAAATGCAACGGGTTTTGGACGATATGTTTAAAGCTACCGGACATGTGAATGCCTATTTCCCGCTCTTTATCCCAAAATCTTTTTTTAGTAAAGAAGCTGCTCACGTAGATGGTTTTGCTAAGGAATGTGCTGTAGTTACACATTACCGCCTCAAAAACAGTCCCGATGGAAAAGGGGTGGTAGTTGATCCTGATGCAAAACTGGAAGAAGAATATATTGTTCGTCCTACTTCTGAAACAATTATCTGGAACACATACAAAAACTGGATTCAGTCGTATCGCGATTTACCAATATTGGTAAATCAATGGGCTAATGTGGTACGTTGGGAAATGCGTACACGTTTGTTTTTACGTACTGCCGAATTTCTTTGGCAGGAAGGACATACTGCCCATGCAACCCAGGAAGAAGCTATTAAGGAAACTGAAACCATGCTGGGTGTGTATGCCGAATTTGCTGAAAAGTATATGGCCATGCCGGTGGTTCAGGGTTATAAAACTGCCAACGAGCGATTTGCCGGTGCTTTGGAAACCATGACCATCGAAGCTTTAATGCAGGATGGTAAAGCATTGCAATCAGGTACTTCTCATTTTCTTGGCCAGAACTTTGCCAAAGCGTTTGATGTTACTTTTACCAATCAGGAAGGAAAAATTGAACACGTTTGGGCAACATCGTGGGGTGTTTCTACCCGCCTGATGGGAGCGCTTATCATGTCACATTCAGATGATAATGGCTTGGTATTGCCTCCAAAACTGGCGCCCATTCAGGTGGTTATTGTTCCCATTTACAAAAAAATGGAAGAGTTGGCCCAGATTTCTGAGGTTGTAAAAGGCATTGCACATAAATTGAAGGCACTGGGTATTTCGGTTAAATTTGATGACGACGACAAACGTAAACCGGGATGGAAATTTGCCGAGTATGAACTCAAAGGCGTTCCCGTGCGTTTGGCTATGGGGCCACGCGATTTGCAAAACGGAACCGTTGAAGTAGCCCGACGCGATACGCTTGAAAAATCTGTACTTCCAATTGATGGAATTGAGCAGGCTGTAGTTAAGTTACTGGACGATATTCAGCAGAACATTTTTAACAAAGCACTTAAATACAGAGAGGAGAACACGACTATTGTGGATGATTACAACGAGTTTAAAAGGCTTTTAGACGAAAAAGGTGGTTTCTTCCTTTGTCATTGGGATGGTACCAGCGAAACTGAAGCTCTTATTAAGGATGAAACAAAAGCCACCATTCGATGCATACCATTGGACGCTCCTGAAGAACACGGTAAGTGTATGGTTACCGGAAAGCCTTCTTCGCGTAGGGTTTTGTTTGCCAGAGCCTACTAATTTTACAAAACAATTTATAGGGATTAGTCAAAATTACTGATAGTTGGCTAACTTTTAATTTCTAAATAAAAAAGCCTTCAGGATGAATTTCCGGAGGCTTTTATTTTTTGTGGGAGATTGTTTTTTTATATTCGTATCAACGCAAATATAATTTTTATGAAGAACAGCCCGCAGGATTTAATATTACATCAGCTTAAAACCAGAGCATTACTCAAACAAAAGGTTTTTGATGTTACCAAATTTGCTTTTGGTGAATTGAAAGAGGTTTTATCAAAAATGCCAGCCATTTTTAATCCTTATCTGGAAGACAGCGATGAGCGTTTAAAAATAGAATATGCCGATTTGGGTCAGTTTGTGGCTAAACTTAAAATAGCCGGCGATGTTTTAGTCTTCAATATGCACACCAATGCTTTTCAATTCGATAGGGAACATAAAGTTTGGGAATTGCCTTATATTAAGGAGAATGGAGCCAGGTGTTATTGCGGTGTAATCAATATTTATAATTTTTTGTACGATTCGTTTCGATACAACCGCCAGGACGACCTTGGTTATCTGGTGGCCCGTGTTTTTGTTAATGGTGAAGGGCACTTTTTTGTAGAGGGGAAACGACAGAGGTCGATGGGTTTAAGTGGTTTTGAAACTTCAGTTATTAGTCGCGAAGCCTTGCTGAGAATTGTTGAAACAGCTATGCTTTATTCACTCGAATTTGATTTGTTGGTGCCTCCATACGATAATATGAAAATAGTATCGTTAGCACAAATGAACGAAGAGATAATGCAATCGCGTATGCGAACCGGCAAACGTTTGGGCTTTGTATTCAATTCCGATGATGTAAACCAGTAAGGGACAACTTTGCTTTTACTTGTTGTTGAATTTAATTTAATTAAAAACCAAATGACTTTAATAGACCGTTTCTTTGAATATGTATCTTTCGATACACAATCAGATAATAACACCGGCCTAACGCCAAGCACACCGGGACAAATGTTTTTTGCCCGCCATCTTGCCGAAGAATTAACCCGTATCGGATTGTCAGAAGTGCAAGTGGATGAAAATGGCTATCTTACAGCTACTTTACCGGCCAATACATCAGAAAATATACCCGTGGTGGGTTTTATCGCTCATGTTGATACAAGTCCCGATTTTACCGGAAAGCATGTAAACCCACGAATTGTAAAGAAATATAATGGTGGTGATATTGTTTTGGATGAGGAATCAGGTATTGTACTCAAGCCTGAAGAATTTCCGGAACTTTCTAATTATATTGGTCAGGATATTATTACTACCGATGGCAAAACGCTCCTTGGGGCCGATGATAAAGCCGGCATTGCTGAAATTGTTACGGCTATGGAGTTTTTGATACAACATCCTGAAATTAAGCATGGCAAAATACGTATTTGTTTTACTCCCGACGAAGAGATTGGTCAGGGTGCCGATAAGTTTGATGTGGATAAATTTGGAGCCGATTTTGCCTATACATTAGATGGAGGTGAAATAGGAGAGCTGGAATATGAAAACTTTAATGCTGCTTTTGCAAAGGTTATTATAAAGGGTAGAAATGTACATCCAGGTTATGCCCGCAATAAGATGAAAAACTCTATGCGTATTGCCAACCAGTTCATATCCATGTTGCCTCGTCATGAAACGCCCGAACATACCGAAGGTTATGAAGGTTTTTATCATCTTAATTCTTTTGTGGGAGATGTTGAAAGGTCTGAAATGCAATTTATTATCAGAGATTTTAACAACGAACGGTTTGCCGACAGGAAACGAGAGATGCAACATCTCGTAAATAAAATAAACGGTGAGTTTGGCGCCGGAACAGCCGAACTCGAAATGCGCGACCAATACTACAATATGCGCGAAAAAATTGAACCGGTTATGTTCATCGTTGATTTGGCAAAAGAGGCCATGAAAATGGTTGGTGTTACACCTATTGTCAGGCCTATCAGGGGCGGTACCGATGGTGCGCGGTTGTCTTTTCTGGGTTTGCCAACGCCAAATATTTTTGCCGGAGGTCACAATTTCCATGGCCGGTACGAATTTATTCCGGTTCAAAGTATGGAAAAGGCAGTTGAGGTTATTGTGAAAATTGTCGAATTAATACCCGTAAAATTGAGCAATTACACCAAACACGACTAAAGTTTTAAGGCATATTTTTAGAATCTGTTTAAATTTGATATTGAAATTATTATTATGATGATTGTGAATCCTAAATCTAATCATCAATCGCAATCTTTTCCCATTAATTATAGAATCAGGTTATAATGTATAGATATTAAAAAGGTAAAAAAATACCTAAATGCTTTGAATGTAATTGTTAATTTAATAAGTTTGTGCATAATGATTAAATAAATTGTAATCAGAGTGTTAAAAATTGTTATAAACTAATATTAATTAACCTAAAAAATTATTTATGTCTGTATTAGTTGGAAAAAAAGCGCCTTCATTTTCGGCCAAAGCTGTTATTAATGGCCACGAAATTGTTGAGAACTTCTCTTTAGAGCAGTATTTTGGCAAGCAATACGTGGTATTCTTCTTTTATCCTGCCGATTTTACTTTTGTCTGTCCAACCGAAATCATTGCTTTTCAGGACAAAATTGAGGAATTCAACAAAAGAAATGTTGCTGTGGTAGGAGCTTCAACCGATTCGGAATTCTCGCATTGGAAGTGGCTACAAACCGAAAGAAAAGATGGCGGCATTAAAGGTGTGAAATTCCCTTTGGTGGCTGATAGCAGTATGACCATCTCGGAGAATTATGATGTATTGGCAGGCGATTATGATTATAATGATGATGGTCAACTGGTGTTTAATGGAACACCCATGGCTTACCGAGGCTTGTTTTTAATTGATAAAGAAGGGGTTGTGCGTCATCAGGTGGTTAATGATATGCCACTCGGTCGCAGTGTTGAAGAAACCTTGCGTATGGTAGATGCACTCCAGTTTTTTGAAGAGAATGGCGAGGTTTGTCCGGCCGACTGGCACAAAGGCAAATCTGGCTTAAAAGCAACTCAGGAAGGAATTGCAGAATTTTTAAGTCGTAATTAAATTAGACTTAAGTTAATAGTGCCTGGCTGAAAGTAATGCCTGTTTTAACAAATTGCAACTTTCCCGGGGCGAAAATAAGGTGATTAAAGAGAAGCGTCTTAACCGACGCTTTTTTTTTGCTTTATACCAACCCATTTTTGCATCGTGTATTTCCTGAAGTTAACTTTGCATCATGCGAAAATGGATTCCTTTTGTAATTGAAGAGATATCAGACCTCGACCAACGATTGGCCAAGGTGGCCGATTCGTATGAAATGGCTCAGGTTTTAATTGACCGTTATGGCGAAACCTCTGGCATTTATCAGGAAAACAGCCGTTTTACATTGCTGGCAGGTTTTGGAGTCATTGATACAGTAACTTGCGCATTGGCCGATCTGGAGTCAGGCATTTCATCGTCCGACTGGTATCTTGGTTTTTTTTCGTACCAATTAAAATCGCAGTTGTTTAAATTGAAGGATTGCCATAAAGAATCCTCAGTTTCTTTTCCTGATTTATTGTTTTTCAGACCACGGTTTTTAATCAGAAGCGATGGCCACGAAGCATCCATTGGATATAACGAC
>CAZFTD010000116.1:0-11086 GCA_964521525.1 uncultured Marinilabiliaceae bacterium
CTCGCACTTACAACCTCACACTTCTGGAAGCTTTAATTTTATTAACACTTCTTTTAGAATGTAAGATGCGAAGTACTTGCACTTCGTTTTCGGTTATACGGTATATAATCAGATGGGCATCCAGAATAATCCATCGGTACATTTTTGATTTAGTTGGCAGGTGGCGGCATTCTGGAAATAAGAGGTAACTGAGAGAAAGCCTTTCGATAAGTTGCCAAATTTCATTCTCGTAAATTTCGGCTTGTCTTATACCATAAGTTTCAACGCCATATTGAAAAATATCATCAAGGTCAAAGTTAAATTCTTTCGAAAGTTTTACCTGGAGTTCCTTTGTTTCCTCCATTGTGCAATCATTTTTTTAGATTCGTCAATAGTATAAAATGGGCCTTTTTCAGCTTCCTTTATTCCTTTTTCAAATTCTTCGAAAGAAAGGGGTTCGCCGGGCAAAGCCCAGTTTTTCTTTGTTGTATTTTTTACATTTGTCTTCATACCTTTAAGTTTAAAAATTAAACAGCAAAAGCTTTTCTTCCCTTCGATTCCCTGATAAATGTATCAATTACGTCAAAAAGTGTACGTTTTTTATCATCTTCGAGTTGCTCAATTTCTTCGATACGTTTAAGCGTGTTTTTGTCAAATTTACTGTTCAAGCCTTCGCCAACCAAATAATCAAGAGAAACCCCAAGTGCATCGGCAATCCTTTTAGCCACTTCAATAGAAGGTACAGCTTCCCCTCGCTCATATTTACCTACCATTACCTGTGAAATGTCGGTTTTATTAGCCAAATCAGCCTGTGACCAGCCTTTGGTTTTTCGTAAATCAGTAATTATTTTGTATGTTTTCATCCGTAAATAATTTTAACAATAAGGTCGGATTGCTTTCCGCGCTGCGGAACAGGTTGCCCCGAGTTATCGGGGGAACTCGCATGATGAATTTTGGCTCCGCCGATTTTCAATTCATCCGTGTTTCCCGAAAAGTCGGGACAAGTTGTGTTTAACGAATGCTCGTTTCATAACTACAAGATAATAAAATAAACAATAGTTATTGATTATCGCAAAAATACATAATTAAAAGATACAAATAAAGCTTAAAATTTTTGCCATGGCGTTATAAAAATTAAAAGATAGTTTTAAAAATATTCTATTTGCTTTTTTAGCATTGAAATATCCGACATAAAACAACCCCCGCTGGTGCGCGATTGCATCACGTACCTTTTTCATTTAATTTGTAAGCTTTGCAGTTGTTGAATGGATAAATGTTTTTATAAATAAGCCACACGATGCAATCGTGCGGCAGCGTGGGGAGGTCAATTAAAGAAATCAGCTGTCCGAAAACCGACTGACCAAAAAAGTGTGTACTTTTATCCATTGTAGTATGTGTTTGTAGTAAAACAAAACTACAAATAAGAGCTATCAAGGCCAAATGCCTTGTAGCTCTTTAAAATTTATCCCGGACAACAGTGATTGCTAATGATATTTCTTGTACTTTAAGTTCTCGCAGATATACGCTGATTAAACCGCAGATTCTCGCTGAATCGTCTGCGGCTTCTGCGTAAAACTCTGCGAAAATCTGCAAGAAACAGAACATTGTTTAAGTTTTTAATATGCCTAATTGTGCTCGGGGATAACTTAATATACATTTTACATTGAGGTAAAGCGAATTCTTAAAATTTGTTTAAATGTTCATTTTTATTAATTTTGAAGGCCCCGAAAAAAAGTCAGGGGCACCAAAGTAATGAGAATGAGAAGAAGGTTTATTTTGCCGGTGATAGTTGTTGTAGTATTAATTTTACTCTATTCAGCTCTATTTTATATTAAAATCCCATACATCATTAGCGGTAATGGTATTGTGCAGCCTGCTTTGGAATGGCGACTGGATAAAACCATTGATGGAAAAATCGTCAATTCCTTAAAAAATCATATTTCGAATACCGTACCTATATTTTCGGCTACTGAATTCCAACGTGGCGATTTGGTTCAATTCTCCATTGCTCCCAATATTTTGGTTAACTCCTTTATACAACAAGGCGATACCATTGGATATATTTCATCTTACGAAGAAGTCCTTAAGTTGCTTCAATTAAAACGCGAATTAGATGAAAAAAAGCGTTTAAGAGAGGTTTATCTCACCGGCGAAAAACCTGAAGCTGTTGAGGTTGCTTACCAGGAAATGGTGAGTGCAGAGCAGGAATTTGATACTCAGAAAAAAATTACTGAGCGTTTAAAAAGTTTACATGATGCTCAATTAATTGCCGACCAGGATTATGAACTGGCAACAAACGATTTTAACCTGAAAAAACAGCAGGTTGCTATTACCCGCGCCACGTATCAGGCATTGATTTCGGGGGCCAAAAAAGAAGACATTGCTTTAATTGATGCCTCCATTCATCATTTAAACGAACAAATTGCACACACGCAAAGCAGATTGGACAATTTTTTCATTATTACTCCCATTACAGGCAGGTTAATGGCCAACAGCCGCGAAACGCTCGAATTGGAAAGCCTCGCCCGAATAACATCAACCGATAGCATGATACTTTTAATGCCAATTGATATAAGTCAGCTGTCATATTTCCAGGAAGGGCAACGGGTTTCATTTGTGTCGCCTTTTAACAACCAAACGGTCAATGGTTACGTACACAGTATTGATAGGGAAATTCAGCAGCTAAACCAACGACAAACTGTTTTTGTAACAGCCATCATAAAGGATACAACCAATTTGCTGATGCCCAATTTAAAAGTAAGTGCCGATATTGATGGTGGAGAAATAACATTGGCTCAGTACATTATCAGGCTCTCGAAAACTGTTTACAACAATTAAATGCTTAGATACGAGCGAAAATATCTGGTACCTGTTGAACTGATGAGCGCCGTCAGACAAAGACTTTGGCCATTCATCATTCCTGATGCCTATGCCCGTAAAAATAGTAGCGGCATTTACGAATATACCGTTCGAAGCATTTATTTAGATACTTACGACCTGGAATGTTACCAGCAAAAGAGCGAAGGATTGCAATTCAGGCGAAAATTACGCATCAGGGGTTACAACACGTTAAATGCCGATAGCAAAGTGATTCTGGAAATTAAAAGAAAAATTGGTAATCGCATTAAAAAACACCGCTCTACCCTGTTGTTCAGCAACCTGAATAATCTTTTAAAAAGCCCCGACCTTGAACAATACATCATTCAGGGCAAAAGAGAGGAGTCGATTGACGATGCCCGGCGATTCTTTTTTCATCTTAAAAAAAGGCAGTTTGCTCCTACCAATCTGGTGGTATACGAGCGTGAGGCTTATCAGGGTAAAATGGATAAAGGCGTAAGAATTACTTTCGATAAAAATATTCGCAGCCGCATTTTTCCCAAAATGGATTCCTTATACGATGATGTGAATCTGAAACCACTTTTTAACGATCATTTTGTGCTTGAAATTAAATATTTCACCGACCAGATGCCGGTTTGGGCCCGTTCGCTGGTGCAGGAATTTAAACTCAGGAACGATGCCATCTCAAAATACACCATTGGGTACGATGTAAGTAAATACAACCGTAAAATAACCTATTAGCACGCAGCATGACTGATATTCAAACTATTTTCACTTTTACCATTACCGCCAAAGATGTTTTTGCAAACGTGTTTGTGGCCATGATTTGCGGCTTTTTAATTGCATTGTTATATAAACACACTTATAAGGGGTTGAATTATTCATCATCGTTTACCATTTCCATTATACTGCTTACCATGATTACCGCCATAGTAATAATGGTGATTGGAAACAACCTGGCAAGGGCATTTGGTATGGTAGGTGCCATGTCAATTATACGTTTCCGAACAGCTGTAAAAGATGCAGCTGACATTATGTTTATCTTTTTTGCTTTGTCAATTGGCCTGGCTGCAGGCGTAAAACTATACTCCATAGCCTTTTTGGGAACTTTAATGGTGGGTGGCACTTACTTGTTGGTAAATCAGTTCAGCTTTTCGCTAAAAGGGAAAAAAGAATTCCTGATGCACATTACCACCATTGGCGATGATTTGCAGGACAATCCGTTTGGAGCATTGTTTAAAACCTATTGCAAAAGTTACAAGCTTGTAAATGTTAAAACCATTGGCGATGAAATGGACCAGGTTATGGAATATTCGTACTACATCAACCTGAAAAATGAAGAAAAAGGCAGCGAATTGGTTTCTATGTTGCGCAATATTAATGGTGTGCATCAGGTAAACCTGTTTTTTGACGAAGACTGATGGTTCCCAAAGCAGTAGGAATTTTTATTAAGATGTTTAGAATTGAAGTTTACGGAATCCCGAGTATCGGGATAATATCATTAGACGGATAGATAAGTCTATAAAGATGCCAAGACATCTATTAAAACTTATAAATCTTCTCTATATCTATCTCACATCTAAAAATCTTATACCTAAATTTAAACAGTTTCTAAATAATTTCCAGTATTAATAAGGTTTTGTCTATAATCTATGAGACTTTAGTCTTAAAAAAGCAACCTAAACATCATCAGCTTTATCATTTATATAGTCACTTATCTGCTTTACAGCTCGCTGTAAAAAATCTCTCGAATAATAATCCTCGTCAACTACCTCATTGTTCCAGATAATCACATCAAGGTCAATCACCCGCGGCCCAAATTTAGGAAGGGTTCGGTCGCGCCCCATGGCGTCTTCAATTTGTTTTAAGATGGATTTTACCTGACTTTGTTGTAAATCGGTTTCAACCATCACCGCAGCGTTTAAGAAGTCGGGTTGGTTGGTAATACCCAGTGGCTTGGTGGTTTCAAAGGATGAAACAGATATTAACCGAAACTGCTTCCGAAGATGTTCAATGGCAATACCCATATTAATAACCGGCATAATATTGGAACCAAGGGCAATTATAACTTTGTTTACAGACATTTAGCGGTTAATTATAATTAGATATTTAGATGATAGAAGGATAGTAATGATTTTGCAAATGACCCAGCCAGTTTAGTGGGAAACAGCAATAACGCATCGTTCAATCACTAAAATTACTAACAATTTTAATCTAATGTCGTTTAGTTAAGCTCTTTTACCCCTAAATCCCCTAAAAGGGACTTTACAAGATGCCCTGGAAATTCCCCCTTCAGGGGGTTAGGGGGTAGAATGAGTAGGAAAAAATTTCCTTAACTAAACGACATTGAATATTAATCTGTTCATTGATTGCAATTAATAAATTATTCGGTCATTCCTAACTAACAGTTACTATAGCAAAACCGCTTACCATACAAAATTCAGGGTCTAACAGCAAAACCTAACACCTAACACCTTACACCTTACACCTAACACCTAAGAGCTAAGAGCTAACACCTAACTGCTGGTTAACCTAACCGAAACACTTTGAGCAAAACGCAGAGCATTTGGCTTGTCAACCTCCACATCGACCCATTTAACTCTTTTATTGCGTTGAACAATATCTAGTACATCCTGCGCCACTTTCTCAATTAAGTTGTAACTACGGCTTTCAATGGTTTCAATAATTAGTTTGCATATGGCTCTGTAATCCAAAGCCATTAAAGGATCGTCGCTAATCTCCTCTCCAATGGTTTCAAAGCCCAGCTTTAAATTAATGATTAAATCCTGCTTTTTGCCCTTCTCGTGGTCATTAAATCCCACCTCGGTGCGCAACAACAGGTTTTTAATAGAAATTTCGGCCATAGGTTATATTTATTTTAAATGAGACCCGGCGTCGCAAAATAAAACTTGTCCGGTTATGTCTTCATTTTCAGTTAAAAAATAAACACTTTTGCACAAATTATCAATGCTAATTTGCTTTTTCAAAGGTGTGTTATCCACCACTTTTTTAAAGTACCGTAAATTCTTGCCTTCAGGGGGTAAAACAGGCCCCGGAGCTACAGCATTCACTCTGAAATTTGGGGCCCACTCCAGTGCCGCCATGGTTGTAAGCTGTAATAAAGCTTTTTTGGCCAGCGAGTAGGCGGCATACGAGGAGTCGTTAGTCCCCACTCTGGTATCTAATATATTAACAATTACACCACCTTTACTGTTATTGTAGAAATGTTGCATCAGAAAAAAGGGCGCATCAAAATTTACCGAGAGTTGACGGCGAAAATGTTTCTCGGTTGAAACCGATAACAGGCCGGGTTCAAAAACCGATGCATTGTTAATAAGCACATTCGGATGGTCAGCTTCTTTAATCAACCGCTCACATTCAGAAACATGCTCCAGATTAGCACTAATCAACGGGAATTTTCTACCGGGATACTTACTCTTAAGCTCGTTTGACAAACCAATGGCCGACTGAGTGCTTGTATTGTAATGGATAACCACTTCCCACCCTTTGGCGGCAAAGTAATAAGCAAGCGCTTTACCCACACGGGCGGCAGCACCTGTTATTAAAACTTTTGAAGATTTCTTTTTAGGCATGGTAAATTAATTGAACCAGTTTTTCAAGATGAATCCTGTCAGTATCGTCGAAATGATTGAGGTTTCGGCTATCTACATCCAAAACAGCCACTACCTGATTTTGTTTATTGCGTACAGGCACCACAATTTCGGATTTACTGAGTGACGAACAGGCAATATGGCCGGGAAAGGCTTCAACATCGGGCACCACCACACTGGCACCGGAATTAATACCAGCCCAGCAAACCCCGGTATCTTTTTTCAGTTTTAAACAGGCTACAGGTCCCTGATAGGGTCCCACTACCAGCTCTCCATTATCGATCAGGTAAAAACCTGTCCAGAAATACCCTTTCATTTTATGATGCAGCAATGCTGAGATGGTGGCCATGCGCGAAACCGGATTGGCGGTGGCCTGCACTAATTTTTCAACCTGCTCGTAAACGCGGCTGTAACGTCCTGATTTTGATGATTCACTCATAAAATTAAAATCTTATCGTTTTGTTGGGCAAAGTATTAAAACTATTGCATAAAAACAACAACCGGCACTGGTACGTTAACCAGGCCGGCTGCTCACTCATCTACTAAACCTAAACCCAAACAAAAACCTTTTAATTACTATTTCGGTACTCCTATACCTGTTTAAAGATACAAAAAAAATTAATTTGCATAACTTCCTTCACGATCTTGCAACATGTCCTGCAATTTTTTTCGGGTAAAGAAAATACGACTCTTTACAGTTCCTATTGGCAAATCGAGTTGCTCGGCAATTTCTTTGTATTTGTACCCATCGGTATGCATCCTGAATGGAATTCTGAAATCATCATCTAAACGATCGATGTATTTGTTCATTTCAGCAACTGAATGCACCATTTCGGGGGTTTCAGAGGCATAGTTCCTTTTATAGGCTGAGCGCAGTGCATCATCAGTGCCATCAAAAGTATTTCTGCTCTTCTGATTTCTTCTATAATTATTAATAAATGTGTTCTTCATAATGGTAAACACCCAAGCCTTAAAATTGGTATTGGCTGTAAACTGATTACGGTATGTCAGCGCCTTAAGTATGGTTTCCTGTAAAAGGTCACGTGCATCCTCATCGTTTGAGGTCAAACTCAGCGCAAAATAAAGAAGCTTGTCCTGCAGACTAAGCAAACGGTTGTTAAATTGAATCGTTGTCATGGCTGAAAAATGTTTGATTTTTGTTCAACAAATATACGCAAAGAATAAACGTTTGCAAATATTTTTTTCAAACAATTTTTATTTGTTTAGACACTTTCTAAATAATATTTTTTGTATATATCTGTAATACTGTTTTTTATAAACTTGTTTTTCGTTCATTCTAAATTACAAATATTTTTACACCTTAAACAAACTTAACATTCTATTAACATTAAAAAAAGTTAGAAATTTCGCTATTTCAGGCATTTAGGTAATTGGTTGCTTTATTTAAATATTGTACCTCGCAAAGTCATGGATTTTTTTCAGAATTGAATATTTTTACAAACCAATAAACTGAGAAAGATGAAGCATGTGAGCTCAAAACTTATTCATGGATTAGGAAGCCAGCCCGGAAACAAAAATTTCCGAAGTCTGAAAACACCTGTTTACGAAACCGCATCGTTCGATTTTGAAAGTGCCGAACAGGTTGAAGCAGCTTTTAAGGGAGAAACGGATGCCTATGCCTATTCAAGAATAACCAATCCCACAGTTTCGGAGCTTGAAATTCGATTAAAGCTTTTGTCGGATGCCGAGCATTGCTTGTGTGTGAGTTCGGGTATGGCAGCCGTATCCAATGTGTTTCTCTCATTATGCAACACAGGCGACAACATTATTACCTCGCGTTATTTATTTGGTAACACTTACTCGTTTTTTGCAAAAACACTAAAATCGCTTGGTATTGATGCCCGTTTTACCAGTATGGAAAACCCATCGGAAATTGAAATGCTGATCGACAATAACACCAGAGCCATCTTTGTTGAAACCATATCGAACCCACAGTTAATTGTTTTCGACATTGAAGCCATTTCAAATATTGCATCAAAATACAACATTCCACTCGTGGTTGATAATAGTGTTTTAACCCCTTACATTTTCGCATGTAAAAACTACAAGGTGGATATTGAGGTTTTTTCAACCACCAAATTCATATCTGGTGGTGCCACATCCATTGGTGGAGCCATTTTAACTTATTCATCAGATAAGTGGCAGTTTATTCCTAAACTTGAACCTGATTTTTTAAAATTTGGCAACCAGGCATTTTACAAAAAGCTGTTTAAAGAGATTTACAGAAATATAGGTGGATGCTTGTCGCCCAATAGCGCTTATCTTCAATTATTGGGACTGGAAACACTAACGCTTCGTATTGATAAAATATCGGACAATGCGCTAAAAACAGCACAATTTCTGAAAAACCAGCCTTTAGTTAAAAGTGTTAATTATTCAATATTGCCTGATTCGCCTTATCACCAAAAAGCCATGCTTCAATTTAATGGAATGGCAGGCTGTTTAATAGCCTTTGAGCTGGAATCGAAGGCTCAATGCTTTAAATTTATGAATGCGCTGACTATGATTCGGCGAGGCACCAATTTTTGCGACAATAAATCCATGATTATTCATCCGGCATCAACCATTTATTGCGACTATACAGAGGCTGAGCGCTCTCAAATGAAAATCAGCGATGGCCTTTTACGCCTTTCGGTTGGGTTGGAAGACATAGATGATATTATTGGCGATATTGAGTTGGCATTGGGGGCTGTTTAAAATATATGCTATGAGATGAAGACATAGCTGCTAATATTGCTTTGGCTTTTTAGAGGACGTTACCTTTTTGGGATGTAATGCTCCAGTGTGTAGAAGTGTTCGACGTGGCTCGTTTCATTTGCATACAAACCTATTTGATTATTATATTTTACCGATAATATCAACCTAATAAACAAAACAACATTGAGCTATAGGTACGAAGAGGGGATAGTGGAGTACTACCATCAGGTTGAGAACAGTTATATTGATGCCTGGGATTTAAACCAAAGTTATGCTTTGCATTATGGGTTTAAAGATAAAACCACCCGAACTTTTGGTAGCACCTTGCTAAAGATGAATGAAGTGGTGGCTAAAATAGCCGGTGTAAAGCCAACAGATTTGGTTTTGGATGCAGGGTGTGGCATTGGTGGCAGTATGTTGTATCTGGCCGCTAATATTGGGAGTAATTGCATTGGTATTACACTCAGCAATAAACAGGTTGAAAAGGGAAATCAATTGGCCGCTATAAAAGGCTTAAGCCATAAAGTAGTTCTAAAAGAAATGAGCTACATGCAAACTGATTTCCCCGACAATACATTTGATGTGGTTTGGGGTTTGGAAAGTATTTGCTATGCTTCTAATAAAGAGATGTTTGTTAATGAAGCCTATAGGGTTTTAAAACCCGGTGGACGATTGGTTATTGCCGATGGAATGGTTAGGCAATATGAATTTAATGAGCATCCGGTTATAAGGAAATGGCTTGAAGGCTGGCGGGTGAACTATCTGGAGAGCCCCGAAAGACTTGTAAATTTCTTTAAAAAGGCTGGTTTTAATGATGTAAAGCATACCGATATTTCAGCCAATATTAAACATAGCAGTTGCAGGTTGTTTATGTTGTTTTTTGCTAATAAAATATGGGCTTTTTGGAAAAGAATAACGTTTCGCTATCGATGGAATAAGGTACAGGAAGGCAATGTCAGGGCTTGCTTCTATCAGTATCTTGGTTTGAAAAAGAAACTGTGGGGATATGGTATTGTGGTAGGTGTTAAAAAGTAAACTTCTAATGTTTTTTAATATAACCTGAAAACTAAAATTACACGGTTATTAAGTGGTTTTGTCTTAGGTTATTTTTGATACAAGCAAAATGCAGATAGTTAATAGGTAAGTGTAGTTATGAAAAAAACGTCCTTAAAGAAGCGTTAAAAACATCTTTAAGGACGCGTAAGAATATAAATGAATTGTTACGTTAAAGATTAAAAATAGTCTTCCTCAGTATTCTTTTCAAAAGAAATCAGTTCAACTTTAAAAATTATTACAGAGCCGGCTGGTATAGGGCCTACCTCTGAATCGCCATAGCCGAGTTCCGAAGGTATATAAAAAATATAAACACCACCCGGTTTCATTAACTGAAGGCCTTCAGTCCAGCCGGTAATTACCTGATTTAGTGGAAATGAAACCGGTTCGCCTCTTTCGTACGAAGAATCGAAAACAGTGCCATCAATCAAATAACCTTCATAGTGGGCTGTTACCTTATCCGAACTGGATGGCGAATCTCCTGTACCTTCTTTAATGATTTGATATTGCAAGCCACTTGGGGTTGTAAACACGCCTTCTTTAGCCTTGTTAGCTTCCAAAAAATCGATGGCTTCCTTGCGTGCGCTTCTCAATTTCTCTTCCTTTTCTGCCATCATCTTATCCTGCATCATCTGCTGAAACTTCATCATCACCATTTCCATTTTATCTTCCGATAAAAGTGGTTCGGCATTACTCTGAGCCTCATTAAAACCTTTGATAAACGACTGAGAATTAATTTCAATGTTATTGTTTTTTAGGTCGTTATAAACCGAGTAGCCCAGCAAATAGCTAATGGTATCGGTAAAAGTAGCCAATGGCTCTACAACCGTTACCTGAGGTGTATTCTTTTTGCTTTTCTTTTCTTTCTGTCCGAACAAGGGCAAATT
>CAZFTD010000117.1:0-10958 GCA_964521525.1 uncultured Marinilabiliaceae bacterium
ATATTGAAGGGGATAAAAGTGGTAATGTTGAAAAAATTATTCTTCAACAGATAATCAACCTTTTTGATAATCCTTACGAAGGTGTTGCAGTTGCCAGAAGAACTGGTTATCCCAAAAAGAACAGTACTATTTGGGCTTGGGAGCCTTATAATAAGCCTGAAGGTATTGAAATGAAGCTTCCAAGACGATTCCCCTGGAATAAACCAAGTGATGAAACCAATTTGGCGAACTGGAAGAAAGCACTATCTGAGCAAGGTTTTACTTCCAATGTTTTTGAAGGCACAATATTGAATTCACAAAGAGTTTGGTGGGACAAAAACTGTCCTGATTATGGTAGTGGTCAATAATACATTCATTTTTGCTTGTTAACTGGAAGCGGCATCTTGTATGCCGCTTCTATTAATTTTTAAATTGAAATTATTTTATGACATGAGATATTTACTTTTTTCTCTGGCTTTATTTCTTTTTTTTGGAACATTTACGGTTTCCGCTCAAGCCATTTACGAAGATGAACGTTATGTTACCGAAACCGACCCACAGGTGCTTGAAAAACTTGCAAAATGGCAGGATTTTAAATTTGGATTACTGATGCACTGGGGCCCATACAGTCAATGGGGCATTGTTGAATCGTGGAGTATTTGTGCCGAAGATGAGGGTTGGTGCCGTCGTCCGCACGAAGATTATATAGCGTATAAAAAGGAATACGAAAACCTCAAAACCACATTTAATCCGGTTAAGTTCAATCCTGAAAAATGGGCACAGGCAGCTCACAATGCTGGGATGAAATACGTTGTATTTACTACCAAACATCATGATGGATTCTGTATGTTTGACAGTAAATATACCGATTATAAAATCACATCCGTTGAGTGTCCGTTTCATACCAACAGCCGGGCAAACGTTACAAAAGAAATTTTCAGTGCTTTCCGCGATAAGGGAATGTGGATTGGAGCCTATTTTTCAAAGCCCGACTGGAAAAATGAAAACTACTGGTGGCCCAATTTTGCTACGCCCGACCGTAATGTTAACTACGATCCCGAGGCTTATCCCGAACGCTGGGAGGCTTTTGTGCAATTCACACATAACCAGATTATGGAACTGATGACCGATTATGGCAGTGTGGATATTTTATGGCTCGATGGAGGTTGGGTTGCAAAAAAATCGCCCGAATTTATCAATAAGTGGTATCATGATGCCCTCAAAAACAATACTTCCGGGTTCATTAAGGCACAGATAATTAATCAGGATATACGAATGGACGAGCTGGTTGATAAAGCCCGAAAAGTTCAGCCTGGCTTAATTGTAGTCGACAGGGCCGTGTATGGAAAAAATCAGAATTACCTAACACCCGAAAACCGGGTGCCCGACCATATATTACCTTATCCATGGGAATCGTGTATTATTTCTGGTGGTGGATGGTCATACACGCCTGATGCTGTTTATATGTCGGGACGCGATGCGGTACATTTACTAACCGATATTGTTGCCAAGGGTGGCAACTTGTTGTACAACGTTGCTCCAGGCCCTGATGGGGAGTGGCAGCAAGGGGCCTACGATTTACTCGAAGAAATTGGCGCCTGGATAAAAGTTAATGGCGATGCTATATACGAAACAAAGCCAATTAAACCCTACCGTCAGGGGAAGTTTGCCTACACTCAAAAAAAGAATGGTAATGTATATGCCATTTACATGCCCGATAAAGGTGAAACGCAGTTGCCATCGCAAATGGTTGTTGAGTCGTGCAGGCCTGCTCCAAATGCAACAGTAACCCTTTTGGGGTCGAATGTAAAACTGAACTGGAAACCCCAGGGCAATGGATTTGTGGTGAATATTCCTGCCAGTTTGCGTCGAAACCCACCATGCCAGCACGCCTGGGCCCTAAAAATCTCTGAAGTAGTGAAATAACCTTTGGTTTTAATACTATGAAGAAATCTGTATTATTAGTGGCCGTTTTACTAATTGCTGGTCATGTTTTTTCACAAAAAGTTGAAAGAACCACTGTTACTACCCACAACTGCATAACCATCAATACCGATGTTTCGGCGGGTATTAAATCGTTTCCGGGCTGGGGTGTTTTTCCTTCTTCCTACGAAAATGTGCGGAAAATTACCATGCGGGTAACGCTCGGTCATCCCGACTCCATGGCTATTGCCCATTGGGATTACCTCGACTTTATTTATGCACGTCGGGTTGGGGGACAATCATCACCATCGGGCGATATTGAAATTGGCAGAATAATTACGCCTTATGGCAGCAGCTTTAAAAACGACTGGAAATTTACATGGGAAGTTGATGTAACCGATTTTTCGTCTATTTTGCGCGACAGTGTTGAAATAGACTATAGGCATACAGGCTATGAACCTGAAACACTCGGGTGGGCTTTAACCATCAATTTTGATATTGTGTTTGGCCCGCCAGTAGCAAAATCCGTTGCACTCACCGAAATTTATAAAGGCAGTTTTCCTTATGGCAATCCCGCCGATCCTATCGAAAATTATCTGACACCTTATACATTCAATTTTGATAGCAGGGCTGCATTTGGCCGATTACGCATTCAACAAACCGGACATGGAGCCGATCGGCCATCGGGTTGCAGTGAATTTTGCGACCGATGGCGCGAAGTGCTCTACAACGAAACGGTTGTTGATCGACGTAATTTATGGAAGGAGTGTGCCTCCAATCCGCTTTATCCTCAAGGTGGCACCTGGATTTACGATAGAGGACATTGGTGCCCGGGCGACCTTCAGGTACCTGATGTAATTGATGTTGAAGCTAAACCCGGCACCAACACTATCAGGCTGGGTATGCAACCCTATACGGCTACCCATGTTGACCAGCCCCGCGAACAAATAGCAGCTTATTTTATTCAGTATCAAAAGCCATCGCAGCAGCACGATGTGGCCATCGAGCGCATTGTTGTTCCTTCTGATAATGAGAATTTCTCGCGGCAAAATCCGGCCTGTTTTCATCCTGTTATTGAATTTCGGAATTTGGGCAGCGAACCGCTAAAAAAGTTAACCATCGTTTACGGAACAAAGGGATTTAAATCCAGAAAATTTGTATGGCAGGGACACTTGCTCCACAACCAGGCTGCCAGCATAGTTTTACCCGGAGAGGTTGATTTTAAACGTGGTAAAAACACTTTTGAAGCCACTTTATCGCTGCCTAATGGTAAAAAAGATGGTTGGCCAAACGATAATACACTTATTTCGGAGTTTACATCTCCCAAAGAATTGCCGTTAACCTTTGTGGTGCAATACAAAACCAACAATAAACCCGAAGAGAATAGTCTGTTTTTAGTTAACAGTAAGTCAGACACCATTTATCAGCGCAAACCCGGACAATGTGTTGCCAACGAGGTGTATTCCGATACAATTACTCTGTTGCCTGGTAAATACGAGTTTATGTTAACCGATTTGGGTGGCGATGGGTTGGAATTTTGGGCCAATCCGCGAGGTGGTTATGGTTATTTGCGTTTTTTGGATTTGGAGGGACGAATTTTGCACCATTTTATTAGCGATTGCGGAAACGGTCAGTTTCTGGCATTTCATGCTGTGCCTAATCCTGAAGTGGATTCTTCTGTGTCGCAAAGCGCTTTTTTCCTATATCCGCGACGAACAAAGCGAAACATTGAGCTTGATGCTTTTTTGCCGGTTGCCTCCAAAATGAAAATTCAGTTTGTTAATGATGGCGTTGTTTACGAAACGCACGAATATACACAGTTTAAAGGTGGAACCCTGAATTTTGACCTTGGCAATTTGTCGCCCGGAAGGTATATTGTTGAAATTTTTGTTGATGGAGAACTGGTGCATCGCAACCGCATCAATAAAGATTAATGGAAGTTAAATGCGTGTGAATGAGGAAAATGCCTATCAGTTCTCTTTCAATTTTTATACGTTCAATCACATTAACGAATTATTTTCGGATGCAAAAATACCTGATAATCATTATTCTAACATTAAGTTTTGCTTGCACAAGAAAGCAGGATTTAAAAATTATTACCCATGATATTTTTCCGGCTGAACTGTATGGGCAATGCCATGCTTCAACCATCGTTGAAGTTCGAAAAGGAGAATTGCTGGCTGCCTGGTTTGGAGGCACACACGAAGGTGCGTCTGATGTGACCATTAGGGGTGCCAATTTTAAAAACGGAGAATGGACCAACCCTTTTTTAATGGCAGATGGTGTTGATGGCAATTCAATTGCCTTGCCATGCTGGAATCCTGTTTTATTTGTTTCCGATGCCGGCAGGTTGTTTCTGTTTTATAAAGTAGGTAAAAATCCCCGCGAATGGTGGGGTATGGTTAAATTCTCCGACGATGCTGGAATTTCGTGGAGTTACCCTGTTCGTTTGCCCGATGGGGTGCTTGGTCCCATTAAAAACAAACCAGTAAGCCTTGCCAATGGAACCTTTCTTTGTCCATCCAGCATTGAAACGCTTGATGACAGATGGATAGCCCACCTTGAGTTGTTTTCTGATGATGGACAATTTCTGAATAAAATTGAGCTGGAGCATGGCGATAGTATTGGGGCCATTCAGCCTTCGGTATTGTTTCATCCGCAAAACAAATTGCAGATTCTGTGTCGCAGTCGTCAAAACCGAATAGCACAGTCATGGTCGCACGATGGTGGCAAAACATGGGAGGAAATGAGTTTAATGGAAGTGCAAAATCCCAATTCCGGAACTGATGCGGTTACCTTAAAAGATGGCCGCCATTTATTGGTTTACAATCCGTTATTGGCAGGCAAAGATTGGTGGGAGGGACGCCATGTGCTTAATCTGGCCATTTCAGATAACGGGTTGCAATGGAAAGATGTTTATGTGCTCGAGAATCAGACTTCAGGTGAGTTTAGTTATCCATCCATCATACAAGATTCTGATGGTATGGTGCACATCACTTACACATGGCAGCGCAAGAAAATTAAACATGTTATATTGAATCCTAATGAACTTTGAAATGTTACGGATGAAAAAAATAATTATTGTTTTAAATGTTTTATTATTAATGGTTTGTACTTCAGTTCAGAGTCAAACTATTGATGAGAATTCCACTCGTATGGAATGGTTTAAAGATGCTAAGTTGGGTATTTTTATTCATTACGGCATCTATGCTGTTAATGGCATCGACGAGTCGTGGTCGTTTTTTAATGGCTACATCTCCCACGAGGACTATATGAAACAGATGAATGGTTTTACAGCCTCGGAGTATAAACCTAACGAGTGGGCTAAACTGTTTAAGGAAGCTGGCGCTAAATATGCGGTGCTTACATCGAAGCACCACGATGGCGTGGCTTTGTGGAAGGGCAACTTCGACCATTTTAATGTGGTAAACCACACGCCTGCTGGCAGGGATTTGATTCAACCATTTGCCGAGGCCATGAGGGAAAACGGATTAAAAGTAGGATTGTACTATTCGCTGATTGATTGGTCACATCCCGATTATCCGGCGTTTACACGCGAAACCTCAAGATACCAGAATGACGCTGTCCGCTGGCAGCGCTTCGTGGATTTTTATTTTGGCCAAATGAGCGAACTCTCCGAAAGATATAATCCCGATTTGTATTGGTTTGATGGCGATTGGGAGCATTCGGCCGAAGCCTGGAAAGCAAAAGAGTTACGTGATAAATTACGGTACTACAATAAAAATGTTATCATCAATAGTCGGTTAAAAGGTTATGGCGATTACGATACACCCGAACAGGGTGTGCCGGTAAAAAAGCCTGCCAATCCATACTGGGAACTTTGCCTTACCATGAACGACTCGTGGGGGTATCAGCAGAACGACCAAAATTATAAATCGCCTTACCAGCTTTTACTCACTTTTGTTGATTGTATCAGTAAAGGCGGTAACCTGTTGCTCGATGTGGGCCCAAAAGAAGATGGCTCAATTCCTGAACCTCAGGTAAAAATTTTGAAGGAGTTTGCCCGCTGGACAGGTAAACACTCCGAGGCCATTTACGGAACACGTGCCGGCTTACCCGAAGGGCATTTTTTGGGGCCAACGGCTTTAAGCAAGGATAATAAAACCATTTTTCTTTATCTCGACCACAAGTTTAATAAACCAATTACTTTACAGGGGTTGAAATCGGAGGTAAATAATGTTCGTTTGGTGGGATCGAACGTGAGGCCTGCTTTTAAAGCCGACTCCAAAACTGGGCTGTTAACCATTGATGTGCCTTTTTCGGAATACGATCAGGCAATAACGGTTGTGGCTGTTGAATTGAAACAGCCCATTCAGTTAACAACCCCAAATGTTTCGCTGGCAGAAGCAGCTCTGAAAAAGCTCAAAACTGATGATGAATGGACACGTAAACATGCCGCGTTTTTGGAAAATTATACTCCGGGTATTGCTTCCTTTCACTATGGTGGGCCTTCGTTTTTATCGAAGGATAAAAGTATTCTATTTCTGGTTGTTAACGGTAAACCTAACGGTCCGCTGGCTATAAAGGGTTTAAAGAATCAGATAAACCGCATTTGGGTGGTTGGGAACGGTACCAAACTCTCGCATCAGGTAATTGGAAAACTTTATTGGAGCCATGTTCCCGGAATTGCTTACATTGATGTGCCCGAGTCTGTTTTGGATTCAAAAGCAACGGTTATAGCTGTTTTGCTGGATGGGCCTGTTTCACTTTACACCGAAGAGGGTCAGGTTATTGAGAGTAATTAAATATTAAACAACTTTTGTAGAAAACTTCAAATGTTTCTCGCAGATTTTCGCAGAGTATTACGCAAAAAGCGCAGATGGTTTAGTGAGAATCTGCGATAGCATAACGTTTAATTCTAAAATTTAATTGTATATGTTTGTACATGAGGCAGTCGTTGGTTTTTGTTATCCAAGGGCTTACTTTCCGCCTCAGAGAATTTCCGTTAGGAAAATCAGATTAATTGACGTTAAAAAATCCGGGCTGTTTGAGCGTAGCGAGTTCCCGGATTTTAGTCAATTAATTTGATTTTTAGGAAATTATCTGCAGCGGCGGCATTTTTTGCTTACTTTTTTTTGCTGGAGAAAAAAAGTAAGAGCCCGTGCGGCTTGAGCACTTAACCGAAGAATGAATTTTTTTACTGGAAATATTTATAAAATTTAAAACGTTTCTTTGGTTGGAGAAAAAAAGAGGGCGTCCCGGACTATTGAGACACCCTCCTTGATACTTTAAATTTATTCCTGAAAGTTCTTGTTGAAATAGTTCACATTCAAGCCATCCAAACGTTTGAAATGAACTTTTAAACGGCGAACAAAATCATCATAATTCTTCAGCGATTTGTCGGTCCACACCACTTCTGATAATGCAGTGGCTCTTGGATAAGCCATGTATTCAACATGTTCGGGAGTTTTCATGTATTCTGTCCAAAGATTGGCCTGGGCTCCTAATATGTGTTTGGCCTCTTCGTTGCTTAAAGCTTCAGGAATTGGATAATAGGAATAAACTTTTGCCAGATCGGTAAAACAGCAAATAGCTAATGGTTCCTCCTTTGGGTCGTTCTGATAATGATCGAAATAAAGATGCGAATTGGGCGTCATAATTACATCGTGCCTCATTTTGGCGGCTTCAATACCACCGGCTTCGCCTCGCCAGCTCATCACGGTTGCTCTGGGCGCTAATCCGCCTTCCAGAATTTCGTCCCATCCAATAATCTGCCGACCATGGGCATTTAAAAATTTCTCTACCCGCTGAATGAAATAACTCTGAAGTTCGTATTCATCCTTTAAACCTTCATTTTTAATGCGCTGTTGACATTTTTTGCAGGCTTTCCATCGGGTTTTGGGGCACTCGTCGCCACCAATATGTATGTATTCGCTTGGGAACAGTTCCATAACTTCCAGCATAACGTTTTCGAGGAAAGTAAAAACTTCATCGTTCCCGGCACAAAATACATCGTCGAAAACACCCCAGCGGGTCACTACTTCGTATGGTCCACCGGTGCAACCCAACTCCGGATAAGCAGCAAGCACAGCCACGGTATGACCGGGAAGCTCTATTTCAGGAATTACGGTTATATGACGTGATTGAGCATAGGCAACCACCTCTTTTATCTCTTCCTGGGTATAATAGCCGCCATAGGGTTGTCCATCAAATTCGAAAGGAGGAATGCCTCCATGACCGATGAGTGTTTCTTTGCGCATACTTGAAATTTCGGCCAGCAGCGGGTATTTTTTTATTTCAATGCGCCAGCCCTGATCTTCGGTCAAGTGCCAGTGAAATTTGTTCATTTTATGGAATGCCAGCAGGTCAATATATTTCTTAATAAAACTAACCGGGAAAAAATGGCGGGCAACATCCAAATGCAAACCGCGGTATTGAAAAGAGGGCTCATCGTTTATTGAAACAGAAGGAATTTTCCACTCAACGCCAGCCTGTAGTGAGTTTTGTGTAATTTCAACCGGCAGTAATTGCCTGAGGGTTTGTACACCATAAAACAAACCAGTGGCATCGGGAGCTGAGATTACTATCTTTTTGGGCTTAACATCCAATTGGTAAGCACCTTTATTACCACTGATGGCTTCGTCAATCATTAAAACAATAACGTTTTTAGCGGCATTACCGCTGGCTAAATTAAAGCCGGTTGCGGGTGCCAGAACCTCGCGCATATATGCCGCCACCGAGGCTACTTCTTCGTCGGTTTGATTGAATGCAATCTGGGTTTTCTCATTCATTACAAAATAACCAAACCCGGTTTCCAGCTTTTGTGGTAGCGGAATAATGGCAATTTCATCTTTACTGATTGCCGGAGGCTGACTACAACCCCAAAGCAGCATGCCTGATAACAACATCAGGAAAAATGATTTTTTCTTCATGGTTCTTGTTTTTTTGTTTGCAATTAAGCGTTTATAAAAATTATTTTAAGATTAATCGTTTGGATGTTTTTGTATTACATAATTAGTTGCTTGCATCTTACAATCTAATTATCTAACACTTTAATCATCTCCCAATGCTTTCTATTTCTTTGGTTGGTTTCCCAAATAAATCCTGATATGCCCATGTTTAATCAGCTCATCATGGGTAATAAAATAATTTTGCAGGGGTTTGTTTCCTAGTTCCATTTTCTGGATGTAAAAATTCTCAGGGCTGTTATTAACCGTTTCAATAATGATGTGGTCGTTACCATAAAGGTTTTTATCGAGATGGATGGTTACTTTATCGAAAACCGGCGATGTAAGTGTATAAACCGGATTTCCGGGTGTTATGGGGTAAAATCCCATCATGCCGTAAGCCAGCCAGGCACTCATGGTACCTGTATCGTCGTTGCCGGGCAACCCTGCCGAACCTGTATTGAAATATTTGCGAATGCATGCACGAACGGTTTTTTGGGTGCGCCATTCTTCGCCTTTAACATAATTGAATAAATAGGGGTAGCCCATACCGGGTTCGTTACCCATATCAAAATGCGACTCATCGAAACATCTTTGCAGGTGGTTTACAAATTGACGGTTACCACCCATCAGTTTAATCAATCCGGGTATATCGTGTGGTATTGAAAATGAGTATTGCCACGAATTCCCTTCATGAAACCCGTGCACCGGCTCAAAATTATGTCCTTGTAAGGGATTAAAGTTGGGCATATAGGAGCCATCTGCTTCTACCGGTCGCAATAGTCTGTAATTTTTATCGAAATACTTTTTGTATCCCAGCGATTGCTGGTAAAAACGTTTTTGATCGCCGGTTTTACCAAGAGCTTTTGCCAATTGTGACAGGCTGTAATCAGCCACATAATATTCCAGAGCCTGCGATACAGAGTTGTCGAAACTATCTCTGAAAGCCACATAATGGTATTTCGAGTAAAAATCGTTATCGGGTCGCAAAGGGTTTTCTTTCCCTGGTGTAGTAGCCGATTTAATCATGGCATTGTAGGCTGTTTGTACGTCAAAGTCGCGAAGCCCCCTAAGATAGGTGTCAGCCAGAACAATCAGGGCGGGATCGCCATTCATAACATTTGTTTCTCTGCTGTAAAGTTCCCATTTAGGCAGCCATCCGCTTTCGTTGTACATATCAACCATGGAGTGCACCATATCGAGCTGTTGCCTGGGGTAAACCAAACTCAGAAAAGGGTGTACATTACGGTAGGTATCCCATAGTGAAAATACCGTATAGCGGTTTCTGTCAGTTTTTTTGATTTCAGCCGATTCCATAGCCGGATATGTGCCGTTAACATCCTGCAAAATGTTGGGATGAATCAGAATGTGGTATAATGCGGTGTAAAACATGGTTTTATCATCATCGGTACCACCGGCCACTTCAATTTTTGACAATTCATTATTCCAGGCTTTCCAGGCATTTCTTACAGTTTGTTCGAATTCAAAACCCGGTTGTTCTGTATTCAGGTTGAGTCTTGCATTTTCTATACTCACATACGATATACCTACTTTTACCTCAATTTGCTCATCTTCATCGGTGTTAAAGCTGTACCACGCGCCAATGTTTTCGCCGGCCAGTTCTTTATGGTAACGGGTATAAATTTTATAGGTTCCGCTGGTGGAATCCCAGCTGTGGCGGTGTCCCGGAAGGCGCTTCTGTTCTTTCCAATATCCTCGCTTGATGGCCGGTTTGCTGAACTGTGCTACAAAATAAACCGGAAAAACCGCCTCCGGATTGTAACAAAAGGTTCCTATCAGTTTCGACCCTTCAATTTCGGTATCGGAAATCATTCGAACGGTGGCGCCCGATTCGTTGGTTAGACCGTGCCCTAAATTCAGTAGTATGTGCGATTCCCCTTTGGGAAAAGTATAACGACTAATACCTGTACGCATTGTTACCGACGATTCGGCTTTTATATTGTACCGGTCGAGGAGCATGGTGTAATAACCCGGCTTGGCCATTTCGTTGCTGTAGGTGGTTCCGTACTTATTGAAATCTACCTCAAGATTTCCGGTGATGGGCATTAAAATAATGCTTCCCAAATCGGGGCAGCCAACGCCACTCAGGTTAACATGCGAAAAACCTGTCATTACCTTATTGGGAAA
>CAZFTD010000118.1:0-10951 GCA_964521525.1 uncultured Marinilabiliaceae bacterium
TAATAATCTTAAATCTAATCATCTTAATAATAATTTCAATATTAAATTTAAACAGTTACTTAAACTTCCGGCATGTTTACCAGAAGTATGCATACAATGAAACAATAATGATTACAATACCAATGGCACCTGCAGCAAATTTTCCATCGGTTTCGAACAGCTGCGGCTCAAAATCATATGCCTTTTCATCCTGTAAAGAGCTGCTGGCATTGGTAAACGAAATTAACGACAAAAATCCCAACAGGAACGATAGCATAAAAATGGAGTTAAAACCTAAGTTAAGCAGATTGATACTGAATAAAGGCGTTCCCCAAATAATACCGGCTATAAATGTAACACTTGCAGCTATTGCAAAAAACCATCCTGCAATGGTAAGTTTTCGGGCATTGGTTGCCGACAATGGCTGTGCCTTCACTTTATGCTTATCGGTAAGCACCAAAACTACAGCAAGAGCTATCAAAAACATGCACACATACCCCATACGGATGATAAATGGCAATTCGGGAAGTAAAATTTTCATGGCGATACCTGCCGGAATAGTAGCAATGGTTGTCCATAGTGCTGCTCTGTTGGTAGCTCGTTTCCATAATAAGCCCATACCAAACACAACTACAACACCCGGATAAATAAACCCTGTGTACTCCTGAATATACTGAAATGCCTGATCGAGGCCACCAAGTAATGGTTTGGCTGCAACCATTGCAATTACAAGGGCAACCAGTGCAGTAATACGTCCGGTTTTCACCAATTGACGTTCGGTTGCATGTTTATTTACCAAATCTTTATAAATATCGAGGGTGAAAATGGTTGAGGTTGAGTTGAGCATTGATGCCAACGATGAAACTACCGCAGCCACCAATGCAGCAAAGGCCAAACCTCTGATACCTGCCGGGGCAAAATTTCTTAAAAGCCATGGATAGGCTTCGTCGGCAACTCCAATTGTTCCCTGCAAATTGGTGCTGATGTGCTGTAAATCGGGATGATTAAACAATACATAAGCAGTAATACCTGGAATAATTACAATAATAGGAATCAGAATTTTAAGATAAGCTCCAAAAATCAAACCTTTTTTGGCTTCATTCAGGTTTTTGGCAGCTAATCCTTTTTGAATGATATACTGATTGAAACCCCAGTATCCGATATTGGTAAGCCACATGGCACCAAAAATTACAGCAAGCCCTGGTAAATCCTTGAAAATGGTACCTGTAACATCCTTATCACGGTCGATAATCATGTTAAAGTGCAAATCATTAGGAACCTCGCGCACTTTTGAAAGCACAATGCGGAAACCTTCCAATGCTCCTCCGGCGTCGCCACCAACAGCATCAAGCGCAAACCAGGCAGTTATGAGGCCACCACCTACCAGGAAAACAACCTGCAAAACATCGGTCCAGGCTACAGCTTTTAAGCCTCCATAAATAGAATATATACCTGCAAAAATAAGCAAACCAGGGACTCCCATATCTCTGGGAATACCAAGAATCTGCTCCATTGCAATGGCTCCAAGCCATGCTACAGAGGTAAGATTAACGAAAACATATACCAACAACCAGAAAAATGAAAAGAAGAAACTCACCCCTTTGCCATATCTTTCCTTGGCCAATTGGGGCATGGTATAAATTTTCTTCTCAATCATGAGCGGTAACAGATATTTAGCCACCAGAATTAAGGTGATGGCTGCAATCCATTCATAAGCAGCAATACCGAGCCCGATGCGGAAACCCGAGCCCGACATGCCAATAAAGTGCTCGGCCGATATGTTGGCTGCAATGAGCGATGCTCCAATAGCCCACCAAGCCAGTTTCCCGCCGGCCAGGAAGTAGTCTTTTGAATCTTTTTCTTCACCTTTTTTGGTACGTGACAACCATAAGCCCAAACTCATAATAATCAATGCATAGGCTATGAATATCATGTAGTCGAGGGTTGTAAAACCTGCATTCATATTGGTATAAAAATTTGTGGGGTTAAAAAACTACGATTGCCCAACCTGCATATTTAAAACATACTGGCCGGGCAAATCATACTTAACATTAAAATCCTTTATTCAACATATAAAACACATCGTTCCACCGTAACTCCTTTTTAAATTCTGAGATGGTGGTTTTATCATCGATGAGCAGGAACTCAAGTCCTGCCATTTCGGCAAAATCTTCCATACACTCAGCGGTTACAGCCTGACTGAAGGATGTGTGGTGTGCACCCCCTGCAAGAATCCAAGCGCCGGCGCCAATTTCGAGATTTGGCTTTGGCACCCAAAGAGCACTTGCAACAGGCAGTTTTGGCATTGGGGCTTCCAAAGGCACCACTTCCACTTCGTTTACCACCATTCTGAACCGGTTGCCCATATCCATCATTGATACATTAATGGCAGCTCCGGGTTTAACTGTAAACCTTGACCTTACAGGGTCGGCTTTGCCACCAATTCCCAACTGGTGAATTTCAACAATAGGTTTTTGTTCGGCTATAGATTCGCACACCTCAAGCATGTGTGCGCCTAAAACTTTTGCGCCGCTTGGATGCAAATGGTAGGTGTAATCTTCCATAAACGATGTTCCACCGGGCAATCCTTCGGCCATTACTTTCATGGCACGTACCAGCGCTGCCGTTTTCCAATCGCCTTCGCCACCAAATCCGTATCCGTCGGCCATTAATCTTTGAACCGAGAAGCCCGGTAACTGAACCAACCCGTGCAAATCTTCAAAATTGCTGGTAAAGGCTTTAAATCCGCCTTTTTCTAAAAATGTTCGTAATCCTATTTCAATTTTAGCCGATTCGCGCAGAGAATCATGGCGCTTCCCTCCTTTTTTCAGTTCGTCGGCCACATTATATTTCGATTCAATTTCGGCAACCAATTTGGTAATGGCCTCTTCCGACACAAGGTTCACTTCTTTAACCAAATCGCCAACACCAAATCCGTGCACGGTCATACCCAAACGAATCTGGGCTTCAACCTTATCGCCTTCGGTAACAGCCACATTGCGCATATTGTCGCCAAAACGGGCTACTTTCAGCGTTTTCATTTCCTGATAACCGGCAGCGGCACGGGTCCAGATGCCAATTTTTTGCTGAACGCCATCTTCGCTCCAGTGACCAACAACTACTTTTCTCTGAATGCGCAAACGACTACCAATAAAACCAAACTCCCTGTCGCCGTGTGCAGCCTGATTCAGATTCATGAAATCCATATCAATTTCGCCCCAGGGCAAATCGCGGTTAAATTGCGTGTGCAAGTGCAGAAAAGGCTTTTGGAGTGAGCGTAATCCTGCAATCCACATTTTTGCAGGCGAGAAGGTATGCATCCAGGTAATTAAACCAATACAACTTGGGGTGTTATTGGCCTGCACACAAATATCGCTGATTTCTTCAGCAGTTTTTACAACCGGTTTAAAAACCACTTTTACCGGAATATAAGCAGAACCATCAAGCGCTTTGGCGATGGCCTGAGAATTTTGAGCTACCTGTTCGAGGGTTTTTGGACCATACAGGTGCTGACTGCCCGTAATAAACCAAACTTCAAATTGTTTAAGCATAGTCGGATATTTTTAATTTTTCAGTTAATTACACCAATAGAACAATACAAAACTACTCTTTTTTTAATTAAAAGTACTTTTTACTTTTATAAAAGTATAAAAAATTTTAATAAGATGCAAAAAAGCATAAAACCTGCCAATGCAGTTAGTAAGGCAATGGCAGGTAATATACAATAATTGAATCAATTAAACCAGCTTTTTGGCTCTACTTATGCTTAATAACAATAATGGTTAAGCTCATAGGGTCGAAGTCGGTTGAAACAAGATTTCCTTTCAACTTAAGCTGGCTTTCGGCCGGATAAATATTTCGGGGGTTATCGAGTGAGTTTTCGGCAGTTAAATCATAAGCTTTTAAAACTACCTTTTTTGCATTGGGTAAAATACCTTTAACCCCATCAAGCTGGATGGATGTTTTTCGGGCAGATTCAGAGTTGTTCACAATTTTAAGAATCACTTCTTTTGTTGATTTATCAACTACTGCGCTGGCATACAAACCATCCTGACCAATAATGGTTTGTCCATCTAAAAGAATTGGAACCACATGCGACCCCCTGTGATTGGCAAACAGTTTCTGCACATAGTAATTAGGTGTTCCGTAAACACGCAGATTATCGAACCAAATTAAATCGGGTGTCCACTGCCAGCCCTCAACATGAGCAAACAAGGGTGCATAGGATGTTAAATGAACTACTTCGGCATTTCGCTCCAAACCGGTCATAAAAGCAGCTTCGGAAAGCGCAGTAAGCCATGAGTTACGGTTATTTGGGCTGGCAATTGCAACCGATTGGGCAGCATATTCGCCGGCAAAAATTTTCGGCCCCTGTCGGTCGTACGAATCATATCGTGTGGCATTATCGAAAAACCACTGTGGTGGACGATAATAGTGCTCGTCAATAATTTCGGCATTGAGTTCTTTCAAGGCTTTCATCCCAAACTCAAAGTCTTCTCCATCGGGGAATGGGCCTGAACCTGATACTATAATAATTTCAGGGTATTTTGCTTTTATGGCCTTTTCAAATTCAATGTATCGCTCAATATACTGTGGGCCCCACTGTTCGTTGCCAACTCCAATAAATTTCATATTAAAGGGCTGGGGGCTACCCATTTCAGCCCTTAATTTACCCCATTTGGTATCAGTCGAACCATTGGCAAACTCAATCAGGTCAAGCGCATCCTGGATGTAAGGTTCCAGTTGGTCCATCGGTACCAATTCGCCGGTGTTAAACTGGCATGCCATTCCGCAATTAATAATTGGCAGGGGTTCGGCCCCCAAATCTCTTGACAACAAAAAGTATTCGTAAAAACCAAGGCCAAACGTTTGATAATAATCAGGAGTAAGACGGTGATTGAACTCTGTATTCCAACGATTTACAATCATTTCACGCTCTTCAACATTACCAACGGTTTTTTTCCATTGGTAACGTACGCTTAAATCGTGGCCTTCAACTATACACCCACCGGGAAAGCGCAAAAAACCTGGCTTCATATCATACAGCATCTGCACCAAATCGGCTCTTAAACCTCCCGGGCGGTTCTTCCAGGTATCGGCAGGGAAGAGTGAAATCATGTCCACATCCATAATACCTTCCCCTTCAAAAGATAATAAAAGCGAAGCTTTGGGATCGGTTTTTGAACTTGTAAAACCGACTTCATACTTCGTCCATTCCTCGGAAGGCGGATTAAGCGATGCTTTACCAATAGTTTCATTGGCATGGTTTTGAAGTTCAATGTTTATTTTAATGTTACTACCAGCCTCCTGGCGGGCCCATATTGAAAAATTATATTGAACGCCCTGTTTTACGCCCATTCCACGAAAACCATTGTTTTTCATTGTCACCGGTTTATCTTTACTAACAACAGTAACCCGGGCATATCGCGGATTGGATGATTGCGCGTCTTCGCGGTTTAAAACCAAAACCGACCCTTCATAATTACCTCCTGGTGCAATTTCCCACCCCATCAACGGTTTGTAAAATTCGAAAGACCGATTTTTAATTAACTCTGCATAAATACCACCATCAGCTGCAAAGTTGATATCTTCGAAGAACAATCCCCACATGGTAGGTTGGATTTCTGCAACAGGTTGATTGGCTTTAACAACTAATTTTTGACCAACCATTTGACTTGTTAGTGCGTGGCACAATAAGAAAATCGAAATAAGAATAAGTTGTTTTTTCATCAGAAAATATTTTTAAAATATGGACATTTTCGGAGAATTTCAGCACCTTGAAAGGCGAACCTATCTGCCAGATTAGCAGACAGGCTCACATTATCAAATTTAATATAGTGTTAAGTGTTTTTGCCTGATAATATGTTTTTTAACTAAACTTACACTCAAAATTTCACTTTGAGGCAATAGTCATTCATTAAATGCCGTTAGTTTAATAAAATCATTCTTATCTTTCTCTCCAACATTTGTAATTGGTATTAATCAAAATTACCTCATTTTCGTGCTGGTGAGGTGGATGAATGATTATTATAGGAGGACAAATCTTTCTGTTTTTAAAATTTAAAAAACGTCAAAAAAAATAACCAATTGTCAGTGTGAGTTTTAAACAGTCTGTTGATAAACTATTTGTCACAGCTTTTTTCCTTTTCGCTATATTTGGATGTTTTTTTTAAAATAGAAAAAAAACAAACAGGTGTAATATAAACCTTTGAAATCGTTAATATTACCGGTTAAATCAATATAAAAAAATGGTTCAGAATTATTCAGAAGAAACCATTCAAACCCTTGATTGGAAAGAACATATCAGGCGACGTCCGGGTATGTATATTGGTAAATTGGGTGACGGCACTTATGCCGATGATGGTATTTATGTGTTGTTAAAAGAAGTTATGGATAACTCCATTGATGAATACATGATGGGGTTTGGAAAGAAAATTGATATCACCCTTCAGGATGGCGTAGTTACCGTGCGCGATTATGGCCGCGGCATTCCTCTGGGAAAAGTGATTGATGTGGTATCGAAAATGAATACCGGCGCCAAATACGACAGCAAGGTATTTAAGAAATCGGTTGGTTTAAACGGAGTGGGTGTTAAAGCGGTTAATGCGTTATCTATCGATTTTACTGTTCAGGCTTTCCGCGATGGAGAAACCAAAAAAGTAACCTTTAGTCGTGGCGAAATTTTAGAAGATACGCCGGTTGCCCAAACAAAGGAACCCAATGGCACCATGGTAGAATTCCGTCCCGACCCCACCATTTTTGAAGAATATCGTTTTAAAGAGGAGTTTATTGAAGACCTGCTCAAAAATTACACCTATCTGAATGCCGGCCTGGCCATTCATTTTAACGGAAAAGTGTATCAGAGCAAAAACGGGTTATTGGATTTGCTCGATGAAAAAATGACTGAAACGGGGCTGTACCCGATTATCCATTTGAAAGACCCCGACTTGGAAATTGCCTTTACCCATACCACGCAGTATGGCGAAGAGTATTATACGTTTGTTAACGGTCAGCATACCACCCAGGGTGGAACCCATTTGATAGCATTTCGGGAGTCGCTGGTTAAAACCATTCGCGATTATTATAACAAAAACTTTGACGTATCGGATATTCGTCAGGGAATAGTTGCTGCGGTTAGTATTAAAATTGAAGAGCCCGTTTTTGAATCGCAAACCAAAACCAAACTGGGCTCCAAAGATATGTCGCCCAATGGCACATCGGTTCGTAATTACATTAACGATTTAATTACCCAACAGTTAGACAATTATCTGCACAAACATTCTGAAGTTTCTGAAACGCTCTACAAAAAAATATTAGAATCGGAAAAAGAGCGTAAAGCCATTTCCGGCATTCAGAAACTGGCAAAAGAACGGGCAAAAAAAGTTAGTCTGCATAATAAAAAATTACGCGACTGCCGTATTCATTATAATTCGAACGATGCCCGAAAGCTTGAGTCATCGCTATTTATAACCGAGGGCGACTCGGCCAGCGGTTCCATTACCAAATCGCGCGATGTTACCTGTCAGGCAGTTTTCAGTTTAAGAGGTAAGCCCCTCAATACCTATGGCCTTACACGTAAAGTGGTTTACGAAAACGAAGAATTCAACTTGTTGCAGGCTGCCCTGAATATTGAAGAAGGAATGGAAACCCTGCGTTACAATTATGTTATTATTGCTACCGATGCTGATGTGGATGGAATGCATATCAGGTTGCTGCTCATAACGTTTTTCCTGCAGTTTTTCCCCGAGCTGGTAAAAAACGGCCATCTTTATATTCTGCAAACGCCGCTTTTCAGGGTACGCAATAAAAAACATACGCGTTACTGTTATACCGAAGAAGAACGCGTTAAAGCCATTAAAGATTTGGGCCCAAATCCGGAAATTACCCGATTCAAAGGATTGGGCGAGATTTCTCCTGATGAGTTCAAATACTTCATTGGTAAAGACATTCGTTTGGAACAGGTGCGAATGAAGAAAGAAGATGCCGCCAAGGAATTGCTCGATTTTTACATGGGTAAAAACACGCCTGAGCGTCAGGGTTTTATCATCGACAATTTGGTGGTTGACGAAGAAATGCTTTAAACGCAATAGTTGACCATTCATTTTATCAAAACAAAGCCACAGAAATTAACAACATGGACAACGACGATATTTTTGAAGAATACGAAGAAGTGATGCCCGAAGAGACTTCGGAAGGGCGGCTGCACGAAAACATCACCGGAGCACCTAAAATATCTCCATTACAAGGGATGTACAAAACATGGTTTCTCGATTATGCTTCGTATGTGATACTCGAACGGGCTGTACCGCATATCAACGATGGATTAAAGCCTGTTCAGCGTCGTATTCTTTTTGCCATGAGGCGGTTAGAAGATGGCCGGTATAATAAAGTGGCCAACATTATAGGTTTCACCATGCAGTTTCACCCCCATGGCGATGCATCCATTGGCGATGCTATGGTGCAAATGGGGCAAAAAGAACTACTGATTGACACACAAGGTAACTGGGGTAATATTTTTACCGGCGATGGTGCTGCTGCTCCGCGATACATTGAGGCGAGGCTGACCAAATTCGCCCTTGATGTGGTATTTAATCCAAAAACTACCGAGTGGAAACCCACTTACGATGGCCGTAATAAAGAACCTATAACCCTGCCTATAAAATTTCCGCTTTTGCTTGCACAGGGTGTTGAAGGAATTGCCGTGGGTTTGGCATCGAAAATATTACCTCATAATTTTAATGAACTGATTGACGCATCAATAGCTCATCTTAAAAACGAAGATTTTGAGCTGTATCCCGATTTTCCCACCGGCGGGATGCTGGATGTGTCGCGCTATAACGACGGGCTTAGAGGTGGAGCCATTAAAGTGAGGGCCAAAATTGGTAAACTGGATGCCAAAACACTGGTTATTTCTGACATTCCCTTCGGGAAAAACACATCTACGCTTATTGAGTCCATCCTGAAAGCCGTAGAAAAGGGCAAAATTAAAATCAGGAAAATTGACGATAATACCGCTGAAAATGTGGAAATTCTGGTGCACCTGTTCCCGGGCACATCACCTGATAAAACCATTGACGCGCTGTATGCATTTACCGATTGTGAAGTTTCCATATCGCCCAATGCCTGTGTTATTCGCGACAATAAACCTTGCTTTATTGGTGTTTCCGAAATTCTAAGAGCCAATACCGACCAAACCGTTTACCTGCTTACCCGCGAACTCGAAATTCAAAAGGAAGAACTCAATGAAGCCTGGCACCTGTCATCGTTGGAAAAGATATTTATAGAAAGTAAAATTTATCAGCGCATTGAAGATTGCGAAACCTTTGAAGCCATTATCCAAACCATCGATCATGGCCTTGAGCCGTTTAAGAAATTGCTGCGCCGCGAAGTTACCCGCGACGATATTATTAAATTAACGGAAATAAAAATCAAACGTATTTCGCGGTTCGATGCCAAAAAGGCCGATGAGTATATTGCTTCGCTCGAAGAAGAAATGGAGCAGGTTGATTATAATTTGCAGCACATTATTCCTTATTCCATCGATTATTATAAGCGACTTAAAAAACAGTACGGAGCCAAATTCACCAGAAAAACTGAATTACGAAGTTTCGAAAATATTGAAGCTACCAAAGTGGTGGTAAAAAACGAGAAACTTTACATTAACCGCGAAGACGGGTTTGTAGGAACAGGCCTGCGTAGGGATGAGTATATTTGCGATTGTTCTGATATTGACGACATTATTCTGTTTTACAAAAATGGCCGTTACATCATTACCAAAGTACAGGAAAAGGCCTTTGTTGGTAAAAACATCATCCATGTGGCTGTTTTCCGCAAAAACGATGAACGCACCATTTACAATGTGGCCTACCGCGATGGCAAACATGGTTCTACCTATGTTAAACGCTTTGCAGTAACAGGTATAACCCGCGATAAGGAATACGACCTTACCCAGGGCACAGAAGGGTCGGAAGTTTTATATTTCAGTGCGAACCTGAATGGTGAAGCTGAAATATTAAGAGTCACCCTCAAACCAAAGCCGCGCATCCGCAACCTTATTTTTGAATTCGATATGGCCGAACTGACCATTAAAGGGCGTGGTGCCATGGGAAATATTCTCACCAAACAAGATGTACATAAAATTGCACTGAAGCGTAAAGGCGAATCTACCCTTGGCGGACGGAAAATATGGTTCGAACCCGAAGTGCTCCGGTTAAACACTGATGGCCGTGGCAGCTATTTGGGCGAATTTCATAACGACGACCAAATTCTGGTTGTACTCAAAGACGGCTCGTTTTATAACACCAACTTCGATTTGAGTAATCATTACGAACCCAATGTTCTGATTGTTGAAAAGTTCAATCCCGATATAGTTTGGTCGTCGGTTTATTTCGATGCCGAACAGCAATATTATTATATCAAGCGCTTCCAGATTGAAGCATCGGCTAAACCTCAGCGTTTTATTGGTGAGCACCCCGACTCTTACTTAGTAAGAATGACAAAAGTGGATTATCCAAGATTGGAAATTAAGTTTGGAGGCGACGATAAAGACCGCGAGAAAATGATTGTGGAGGTTGCTGAGTTTATCGGAGTTAAAGGATACAAGGCCAAAGGGAAACGTTTAACCACCTACCAGGTAGCCAAAATAAAAGAGTTGGAGCCAATTATTGTTCCAGAAACCCGGCAGCATGAGATTACTGACGAGGAGCAATTGCCAAAACCAACTCCCGGCAATGAGGAAGATGGCCAAATGTCGATATTTTAATATGGGGAAAAAAGAAGAAACTGTTTAAATTTAGTATTCTGGTTTTATTAAAGACTATTAGAAGTTTAGACTTTAGACAGATAGAGTAGACTTAAAGATGGTTTAGACCTGTCTATGCCGATAGGTGAGTAAAGATGGTAAATGGTTGTTTTTTTTACCATTTGGTTTTCCCCTTCTTTCGTTTCTCGGAACTCCATTACACTTCGAGTC
>CAZFTD010000119.1:0-10914 GCA_964521525.1 uncultured Marinilabiliaceae bacterium
TTTATGAGATGAAGATGGATTCTCGTAATAAAATAACAGAATGGTATTCAATACCGTTTCAAAAATATTAATATAAAAGTTGCAACAGAATTTATATGAGTAGAATCGAGAATCGATAATTTTTATAAGTTTGTGCCAAATTAAATTAACCTTAATTAAACGTTAAATATGGGGTTGTTACAAGAGCGATATTCCCAGTATGATGTGCCGCAAAAAATTATGGCTGCGGGTATATATCCCTATTTCAGAGCCATTGAATCGCATCAGGATACAGAAGTAATCATGAACGGTAAAAAGGTTCTGATGTTTGGTTCGAATAGCTATTTGGGCTTATCGTCGCATCCAAAAATTATGGAAGCCTCCATCAAAGCCATCGAAAAATACGGAACAAGCTGTTCGGGTTCCCGTTTTTTAAATGGTACATTGGATATTCATCTGGAACTTGAAGACAAACTGGCACGATTGGTTGGGAAAGAAGCTGCAATCTGTTACAGTACCGGATTTCAGGTTAATTTAGGGGTTGTATCGGCAATGTGCGGCCGTAATGATTATTTACTGCTCGACGAGCTCGACCATGCCTCTATTATTGAAGGCAGCCGTTTATCGTTTTCCAAAGTGTTGAAATTTGAACACAACAACATGGAGTCGCTCGAAGCCAAATTAAAGGTTTGCGAGCCCGATAAAATTAAGTTGATTGTGGTAGATGGTATTTTCTCGATGGAAGGCGATATTATCAATTTACCCGAGGTAGTGCGTTTGGCCGAGAAATACAATGCCAATATTATGGTCGATGATGCCCACTCGTTGGGTGTTATTGGTGAGTGTGGTCGTGGTACAGCATCTCACTTTGGTCTTACCAATAAAGTGGACCTGATAATGGGCACGTTTTCCAAATCACTGGCTTCACTTGGTGGTTTTATTGCAGGCGATGAGGTTTTGATTAATTATCTTAAACATAACTCCCGATCGTTAATTTTCAGTGCCAGTATGACTCCTGCCTCCGTTGCGAGTGTTTCGGCAGCCATCGATATCATGCTCGGTGAACCTGAGCGCATTCAACATTTGTGGGACTTAACATTCTATGCTCAAAAAGCTTTTGTTGAGGCGGGTTTTGATATAGGAAAATCTGAGTCGCCAATTATCCCATTGTTTATACGTCACGATTACAAAGCCCTTGAAGTAACAAGGTTGTTGCTCGAAGAAGGTATTTTTGTTAATCCGGTTGTTTCGCCAGCAGTGCCTAAAGAAGACAGCCTTATCAGGTTCTCGCTAATGGCAACGCACACTTACGAACAACTCAATTATGCCATTTCTAAAATAACTGAAGTTTGCAAAAAACTCGGCGTTTTAAATGTCGTTCCTGTTGGTTAATATCTAATAATAATCCTGGTTTTGAATAGCAAAGTAATTTTTATTACCGGGGTTTCGTCCGGATTTGGTCGGGAAACAGCCCTGTTTCTGGCCAGTCTGGGGCATCAGGTTTATGGTTCGGTGCGTCGAAATATTGATGATATGCCGACAATAAACCTGGTTAACATGGATGTTACCGACAGTCAATCGGTTCAAAGGGCTGTTGACGAGATTATTTCAAAAGAAGGCCGCATTGATGTTTTAATTAACAATGCCGGTATGGGCATTGCCGGTGCACTGGAAGAAACCAATCAGGAAGAATTGTTTGTCCAGATGGATACCAATTTTTTTGGCACGGTGCGCACCATCAATGCGGTATTACCTTACTTTCGTAAGCAACAATCCGGCACTATCATCAACATTAGTTCCATTGGAGGTTTAATGGGTTTGCCTTTTCAGGGTTACTATTCGGCCAGTAAATTTGCGGTTGAAGGATACAGTCAGGCGCTGCGCCTCGAGTTAAAACCATTTAATATTCATGTTGTTGTGGTAAATCCAGGCGATTTTGCCACTCAATTTACCGCAAACCGTAAGGTTATTGCTGCCAGCAAGCAAAATTCTGTTTATCCCCAGTTTGAAACCACCCTTCGGGCTATTGAAAAGGATGAAAGCAATGGTTTAAGTCCTCAGGTACTTGCCAGAAAAATTGGTCGCATTGTTGAATTAAAAAAGCCGGCCCATCGCTACATTGTTGCTTCTCCGGTACAAAAAATTTCTGTTACCATAATGAAATTACTGCCTGCCAAGTGGTTCTCTAAGCTTTTAGCAGATTATTACGGCATAAAGTAATTGATATATCGGGCAACTACAAATACTCAGTTTGGTTAGCCAATTTATTAATGCCAGGTTGAATTATCCATACGCCAATAGGATAGAACCAAATAAGAAAGAATTCTCCAATATAATCGCCCAAAGTAGCTTTTCTTTTTAACTCAGCGGTTTTATAGGTTCGTGCTACAAAATAATAGCAATAAATAGTGCAAAATATGGCCAAAAAATGCAATGGAACAACGATGGCCATTGCTCCAATCAAACCTATCGGATTATATGGCTCATGCATGAAGGTTTTTAGTAGAAATAAAAAAAGCAACATAAAAACTATCATATAAACATAAGGGAATATAACAGAAACCTTAAAAAATCCGGTTTGCATCTTAAGTTCATTCGGAACGGCCTTTTGCAGTCCAATGCCGACCGACCAAAACCATCCATACTGAAAGGTTGCACTGATGAATGCTATGATTAGGATATACTTTAAATAATCAGTTATATTAACAAAATCAGGCTCGCAGCCAATTGTCAATCCTGAAATTATATTTATCACGAGAATAATGTTGAGCACGAACGGAAGGCCAAAAATGAGCAGGAATAACTGCCAATGCTTTGCTTTTAAGAAATGTTCAGTCAAGGTGGTTAAGGATTAATGTGCTTTTTTGTTATAGCATAAAACTAATAATTTATGCTCAAATTATCCTATGGCTAAGTTTCTTATTTCAAATAATTCGTTTTAACTTTAGGATAAACGAGTTTAATCAATAAATACTAGGAATTATGGTAATAAAATGGACTGCAGATTTATCGGTTAAAAACGATGGTCTGGATAAGGAACATCAGCGATGGATAGAGATTTTAAACAATTTCTATCAGGGATTAATGGCAGGTAAATCAAAAGAAAAACTGGAGGAACTGGTGGTAGCCATGCTCGATTATACCAAATATCATTTTTCGAGCGAAGAAAAATATATGGCATCCATTAATTATCCGGGTTTAGATGAACATAAAACCATTCATGCTTCTTATGTTGAAAAAATTACTGAATTTCACGACAAAATAAAAAACGGAAAACTAATTGTATCTTTAGAAGTTACTAACTTTTTAAAAACATGGTTGATAAACCATATTAAAGGCACCGATATGCAGTATGCCAATTATAAAAAGTGACCAACAAGTAGTGGCAAGTCAATAGTTAAGAGGCAGAAGTTGTTAGCTGTTAGCTCTTAGGCGTTAGTTGCTAGCAGCTAACAATTTGCATCTAATTATTATTGACCCGCAGGTAGGATTTTTAGTGAGCATCTATTCATTTTTCTCTTTGTTAGAAAGTTGGTTGCCAAATATTTATAATTTTAAAATAGCATTTTTTATGAAGATACTTAGCAGAATTCTGATAATAGCTTTGTTGGTGCTGTCGTGCCAAAGTAGAAAGAGTTCAACAGAGAATTGGATGCCACTTTTTAACGGTGAGAATCTGGATGGTTGGGAAATTAAGTTCACCGGGCAGCCTGTTGGTGTAAACCATAAAAATACTTTCAGAGTAGAAGATGGACTATTAAAGGTAAGATATGACCAGTACGACAGTTTGGAGAATGTGTTTGGGCATATAATTACCAATCAATCCTGGTCGCATTACAGAATCAGGGCTGAATACCGATTTGTTGGAGAACAGGTTCCCGGAAGTCCGGAATGGGCTTATCGGAATAATGGAATTATGATTCACAGTCAATCAGCCAAAAGTATGAGGCTCAATCAGGATTTTCCGGTTAGTATAGAAGTGCAACTATTAGGGGGTAATGGTATTGATGCGCGCTCCAATTTGAATGTTTGTACGCCTGGAACTTTGGTTATGATCGATGGGGAATATATTACCGGGCATTGTTATAATTCAAAGGCCGGAACCTATCATGGCGATCAGTGGGTTACCGTTGAAGTTGAAGTGCGTGGCGACTCAATTATTAAGCATATTATTGATGGTGAAGTTGTTTTGCAATACGAAAAGCCTATTCTGGACGAGCATTCTCCCGATTATGAAAAACTATTATCACCCGAAACCGGGAAAAGACTAACCAGAGGGCATATCGCTTTGCAGGCCGAAAGCCATCCAACCGATTTCCGGAAAGTTGAGATTTTGGTGCTGGAGGAGTAACTTATAACTCATAAAACAACTTAAATTTCCAGGCTCCAATGATTTGGATTGAAGCTATAATCCCACTTGGAGTTGATGGATTTCCACTCCAGTATGGAATTTTTTACACCACCAATTGGCGTAATCAATATTTTTCATTTCAACCTGACATTTTAATAGTTTAAATACTTATTTTAACATTTGACTATTTGTGCCATTTGTTTTTTTGTAAATATCATTGAAAAACTATATTTTTAAAACCTAAATATTTGATTGATTTGATTTTTAATTAATCGCAATTGTTCCTAAATTAGCTGGTTATGCAAACAAAACTTCAGGAATTAACTGAGAAAATTTATAACGAAGGAGTGCAAAAGGCACGCGAAGAGGCTGAAGCCATTTTAGAAGAAGCCCGTAAAAAAGCTGCCGACATTGAAAAGGCCGCCGAGAAAAATGCCGAAGCCATTGTTAATGAAGCCCGCCAGAAGTCAGACACCTTAAAAAGCCACGTTGAATCGGAGTTGAAAATGACGCTTAGTCAGTCAATTTCGGCATTAAAACAGGAACTTACCGGATTAATTACCCTTAAAGCTATACAACCATCGGTAAAGGAGTCGTTTGGGGATGTTGATTTTGTTAAAAGACTGATAGAAATGGTGGTAAAGGGTTGGACCGAAAAAGGTAATTTCAATTTGCAGGTTATTTTACCCGAGCAGGATCGCAAACAGATGGAGAGCTTTTTTAAAAATCAGTTGGCAATCGAAATGAATAAAGGCCTTGAGTTAATCTTTTCGGATGGATTGAAAACAGGCTTTAAAGTAGGACCGTCGAACGATAGCTATCTGATAAGTTTTACCGATCAGGATTTTATGAATTTCCTAAAAGCTTATCTGCGACCAAAATCCAGTGAACTTCTTTTTGAGGAGCCCAAATGATAGAAAGAAACTATTATTGCTTGGTTGCCGGTTTGCCCGATTTGGTGGTCGATGAGAAAAAACTCTCTTTTACATCGGTGCAATTCAGAGAGATGCTCCGCGAGGATTTGCATCCGGCTGATTTTGCCTTGGCAAAACTGTTGTTTCTGCCATTCGACCACATTAATCTGCTTAATCTGCTGTTCTCAAAAAATCAGGAATGGGACGAAAGAGGAAATTTTTCACGCGAAGATTTTGAGCAGCTGGCCGACCGGAAATCCTTCGAGCTGGCCGACTTATCGGTTTTCCCATCCTATATGGTTGATTTTATCAATCAATATTATGGAGAAGAAGGTGTGGAGCATTACTTTACCGGTGATATGTTGCTTACGGCAGGTTATTTCAATTATTTAACCGGAAATAAAAACCGGTTTGTGCGAGAAATTGCTACCAGCAACCGAAATATAGGCAACATTATGAATGCCCTTAACGGACGTAAGTATGAGGTTGCCTTCGAGAAAAATCTGATAGGTGAGGACACTATTACCGCCGCATTGGCTAAAAGCCGTGCCCGTGATTTTGGCCTTTCAACCGAAGTGGACGATATAGAAACGTTGATTCAGATTTTTGAAACCGACAATTTGCTCGACCGTGAGTTCAAACTCGATGTTTTCAAGTGGAACAAATTGGATGAAATGACCTTCTTTAACTATTTTACCATCGAGCGTGTTTTGGCGTTTCTGCAAAAACTGTTTATTGTGGAACGGTGGTTCCAACTGGATAAAGAAAAAGGGCAACAAATGTTTAATAAAATACTGAAAGATATTGAATCGGATTTTCAGTTTCCTGATGAATTTACATTAGCATATGGAAAGAAAAAATAAAACCACCGGTAAGGTTGCCGGTATTGTGGCAAACCTTGTAATTGTTGATGTTAGCGGGCCGGTTGCTCAAAATGAAATTTGTTTTATTCATTTGGCACACGAACGGTTAATGGCTGAGGTTATTAAGGTTGTTGGAAATCATGCCTACGTGCAGGTTTTTGAAAGTACGCGCGGCCTTAAAGTGGGTTCGCATGTGGAATTTGAAGGCCACATGCTCGAAGTTACCCTTGGCCCCGGTATTTTGTCGCGCAACTATGACGGGCTGCAAAACGACCTCGATAAAATGGAAGGCGTATTTCTTAAACGAGGTGAATATACCGACCCGCTCAACCGTGAAGTAAAATGGGCTTTTAAGCCTATTGCTCAAAAGGGCGATAAAGTTACTGCCGGTGATTGGCTGGGCGAAGTATCGGAAAATGGGATGCCTCATAAAATAATGGTTCCTTTTAAAATGGAAGGACGATACGAGGTTAAATGGGTGATAGAAGCCGGCGACTATGTAGTTGATGAGGTGATTGCCAAAATAACCGACGACGAAGGCACTGAGTTTCCGGTTACCATGGTGCAGCGCTGGCCGGTTAAAATGGCCATCAGAGCCTATAAAAACAAGCCACGCCCATTTCGTTTGCTCGAAACCGGTGTGCGTTGTATTGATACACTGAACCCAATTACCGAAGGCGGAACAGGTTTTATTCCAGGCCCCTTTGGAACCGGGAAAACTGTTTTGCAGCACGCCATATCCAAACAGGCCGAAGCCGACATCGTAATTATTGCTGCTTGTGGTGAGCGCGCCAACGAGGTGGTTGAAATATTTACCGAGTTCCCCGAACTCGACGACCCACGCACGGGTAAAAAACTAATTGAGCGTACCACCATCATCGCCAATACTTCCAATATGCCGGTGGCAGCGCGTGAAGCATCGGTTTATACTGCCATGACTCTGGCCGAATATTACCGCAGCATGGGATTGCGTGTTCTTCTCATGGCCGATTCTACATCGCGATGGGCTCAGGCGTTGCGCGAAATGTCGAACCGGTTGGAAGAACTACCCGGACCTGATGCTTTCCCCATGGATTTATCGGCGGTTATTTCAAATTTCTATTCGCGTGCCGGTTATGTGTATCTCAACAATGGTTCAACAGGTTCTATTACTTTTATCGGAACGGTATCGCCGGCAGGTGGTAACCTTAAAGAGCCTGTTACCGAGAGTACACGTAAGGCCGCCCGCTGTTTCTACGGTCTTTCTCAGGCCCGTGCCGATAGTAAACGCTATCCGGCCATCGACCCCATCGATAGCTACTCAAAATATCTTGAATATCCCGAAGTGCAGGAAAATCTGGAGAAAAATGTAGGTAGCGAATGGCTTGGCGATGTGTTAAAAGCCAAAGATGTGTTGCTGCGCGGTAAGGAAGCCATGGAACAAATTAATATTTTGGGCGACGATAGTGTGCCTTTGTCTTTTCACGATCGTTACTGGAAATCAGAATTGATTGACTTTGTAATTCTTCAACAGGATGCTTTCGATAAAATTGATTGTTCAACACCAATGAAGCGCCAGAAGTATATGCTTTCGAGTGTACTTAAGGTGGCCGACTCGCAATTTACATTCAAAGGTTTCGAAGAGGTATCGGGCTTTTTTAAAGAGGTGATTAACTACTTTAAGCAAATGAACTATTCGGTGTTTGAGTCGGAACAGTTTAAAGCCCACGAGAAAGCCTTGCAAGCCTTCCTGAAAGAAAGAATGAACTAATTGTATAACAGGAAAACAGTGAAATATGGAAAGTCAGGCATTTCAAAAAATATATACCAAGTTAACCAATATAACCAAGGCCACCGTCTCGCTTAAGGCCACTGACGTGGGTTATGAAGAGATGGCGGTTGTTCATGGCCGTTTAGCTCAGGTGGTGAAAATTATTGGTGATCAAATCACGCTGCAGGTTTTTTCAGGAACTGAGGGTATCCCAACCAACGCCGAAGTTACATTTCTTGGACGGCCGCCGCAACTTAAAGTGAGCGACCAATTGGGAGGTCGTTTCTTTAACGCCTATGGCGATCCTATTGATGGAGGACCGCAGGTTGAAGGTGAAGTTAGGGATATTGGCAGCCCATCGGTTAATCCGGTGCGGCGTCGTCAGCCATCGCAGTTAATTGCTACAGGTATAGCGGGTATCGACCTTAACAACAGTTTAGTATCGGGGCAGAAAATTCCGTTCTTTGCCGACCCTGATCAGCCCTACAATCAGGTTATGGCCAATGTGGCCTTGCGTGCCAAAGCCGACAAAATTATTTTGGGTGGTATGGGTTTAACCAACGATGATTACCTCTATTTTAAAAGAGTTTTCGAAAACGCAGGGGCACTTGATCGTATTATCAGTTTTGTAAATACCACTGATAACCCGCCGGTTGAGCGATTGCTGGTACCCGATATGGCCCTTACGGCAGCCGAATATTTTGCTGTTGATAAAAACGAAAGTGTACTGGTGCTTCTAACCGATATGACTCTTTTTGCCGATGCTTTGAGTATTGTATCGAACCGTATGGACCAGATTCCTTCGAAGGATAGTATGCCGGGTTCTCTTTATTCAGATTTGGCGAGGATTTACGAGAAGGCGGTTCAGTTTCCATCGGGTGGTTCAATTACCATTATTGCTGTAACTACTTTGTCGGGTGGCGATATTACACATGCCATCCCCGATAATACCGGTTATATTACTGAGGGGCAGTTGTTCCTGCGTCGCGATTCAGATATTGGGAAAGTAATTGTTGATCCATTCAGATCGTTATCGAGGTTAAAGCAGCTGGTAATTGGCAAGCAAACCCGAAAAGACCACCCGCAGGTAATGAATGCGGCTGTTCGTTTGTATGCCGATGCTGCCAATGCTAAAACCAAACTGGAAAACGGTTTCGACTTAACTGATTACGATGAGCGTACACTGGATTTTGCCCGTTCGTACTCTGATAAACTATTGGCCATTGATGTTAACGTAGATACCGAAACCATGCTGGAGATTGCCTGGGATTTGTTTGGTAAGCATTTCTCAAAAGCAGAAGTGGGTGTGAAGCAGGAATTTACTGATATGTATTGGAAAGGATGAAACAGATTGTTGGATAACAGGATGTAGGATTGGATGGTAAGTGTATGATTTATAGTTATCTGCCCATCCTATTCACTAATATCTAAGTAACTGTTTAAATTTAGATGCATGGCATTTAGAGGCAAGAAAGATGAGATATATAAGATTATGAAGATTTCTGGGTTGCCTAAACATCTCCTCTATCCCTCTAAATATCTTAAATCTAAAAATCTTTATAAAATTTTCAACAGCTTCTAAATATCTAATTTGGATGTCGATAAAATTTCAATATAATAAAACTTCGCTGCAAGGCCTCGAAAAGCAGTTGAAAGTGCGGCAAAGAGCGCTTCCAACGCTTAAAAACAAAGAGTCGGCGTTAAGGAGTGAAGTAAAGCGGGCCAAAGACCATGCTCAAATGCTGGAAAAGCAATTTGAGCAGGAATTAGAGCGTTACGACCAAATGGTGCGTTTGTGGGGTGAATTTGATACGTCGCTTTTACGAATTGCTGATGTTAATTTATCGGTGAAAAAAATAGCCGGGGTATTAACACCCGTTCTCGAAGAGGTAAAGTTTGAAGTAGAGCCATACAACCCTTTTACGCAACCGGTTTGGTTTGCCGATGGGATTGCTATCTTACGCAAATTGTCGGGATTAGCCATAGAGCGGGAAGTGTTTTTGCGAAAAATGGATTTGCTCGATCATGCCCGGAAAAAAACCACTCAAAAGGTGAATTTGTACGAAAAAGTTCAGATTCCGGGATTTGAAGATGCCATGCGGAAAATTAAGCGTTTCCTCGAAGATGAGGATAATCTTTCCAAATCGGCACAGAAAATTGTTAAGACTCGTCAACAACAACAGGAGGTGGAATCATGATAGTACCAATGCTGAAATATTCGTTTCTGGTGTATCATGCCGAGTATAATGCTTTTTTGGAGCATTTAAAGAACCTCGGGGTTTTGCATATTCAGCAAAAGCAGCATGATCCCACACCCGAAATCCAGGATTTATACCGCAAACATTCTGACCTGTTGCGCACCATTAAATCGCTTCAGATACATCAGAATGTTAAGGATTTTATGACCTCTGATATTGATTTAACCGATGGTGAATCGTTGCTGGGGCGCATTCGTGATATAGAAGCCCGGATGGAGCAAAAATTGCAGCAAGCAGCACATCTCGAAAAAGAAGAAAAACTGGCCGCTCCCTGGGGAGAGTTTTCTCACAAGTTAATACAAAAACTTTCTGACGAAGGCGTTAATCTCCGATATTTAATTTGCCCGGTCAGGAAGTACCAACCCAAATGGGAAAAAGATAATTGTTTGGAGGTTATTAGCGATGCTGATGGTTATCGCTATTTTGTGCGCATAGAGAGAGGCGATGAGATAAATCAGCCCCTTGAAATGGAAGGGGTTGATGAAATTAAACTACCCGGAAAACCATTGTCGGTTTTACAAAACGAACTTGCAGATATTCGCAAAGAGGTAGTTGATTTAAAAAACGAGTTGACTTTCATCGCCATTAAAGGATTGCCATTACTTGAGAGCTATGCCGAAAAATTGCGTTCGCAGATTGACGATGCCGATGCCATTCATCAAACCAGCCACGAAGTTGAAGGTTCATTAAGATTGGTTGAAGGTTGGGTACCGGAGTCAAAAGCGGAAGCTTTGGAGCAGGGCATGGAGCAGATGGGCGTAGTGTATCTGAAATCAATAAGCAAGCCCGAAGAGCATCC
>CAZFTD010000120.1:0-1708 GCA_964521525.1 uncultured Marinilabiliaceae bacterium
CTGGCTGCATAGTAAGCATACTTTTAGTTTTGCCAATTATTATAACCCGGAACGCGTGCACTTTGGAGTATTAAGGGTACTAAACGACGATTATGTGGCACCGGGCAAGGGATTTGGCATGCATCCTCACGATAATATGGAAATTGTATCTATCCCTTTGGAGGGTGATTTGGAGCATAGCGATAACATGGGAAATGTGGCCGTAATAAAACATGGCGATATTCAGGTAATGAGTGCCGGAACCGGCGTGATGCATAGTGAGTATAATAAAAATAATGATGTACCTGTAAAATTTCTTCAGATTTGGATTTTTCCAAATCAAAAGAATGTAAAGCCTAGATATGACCAAATTTCATTAAAAATGAACGAGCGCCAAAACAGGTGGCAGCAAATTTTATCGCCAAATCCTGATGATGATGGCGTTTGGATACATCAGGATGCATGGTTTCATATAGGTAAATTTGAGCGAGGCTTTTCGCTTGATTACAATGTTAAAAAGCCCGGAAATGGAGTGTATGCTTTTGTTCTAAATGGTGAAGTTGCCATAGAAGGTGAACAATTGGGTGAGCGCGATGGTTTTGGAATCTGGGATACAGATAGTTTTACTTTACAGGCAAATTCAGATGGGGCAGAGGTTTTATTAATGGAAATCCCAATGGTACAATAGTTTTAGTAAATATCTGATTGTATGGTTAATATTATAAACAGGTTGCATCAGCTTAGCAATACAGAGAGTATGCCGGTTCTGTTTGTTGGGCATGGCAGTCCAATGAATGCCATTGAGGAAAATGAATTTGTAGCTGAATTTAGAAGGGTTGGTGAAAAATTGCCAAAGCCAAAAGCAATATTATGTATATCAGCACATTGGGAAACACAGGGAACCAGAGTTACAGCTATGGAGCAACCTAAAACTATACATGATTTCCGTGGTTTTCCACCTGAGCTATATGAATTGAGCTACCCGGCTCCAGGTAGTCCAGAATTGGCTAATGAAGTAAAGAAGAACATTACTGGGAGCGATGTGATTTTTGATAATCAATGGGGGCTCGATCATGGATGCTGGAGTGTTGTGAAACATTTTTATCCGGAAGCCGATATTCCTGTTGTGCAGTTAAGTCTTGATTATAGAAAAACTCCTTTGGAGCATTACCAACTTGCCCGTGAACTAACATTTCTGAGGAATAAGGGTGTATTAATTATTGGAAGTGGTAATATGGTTCACAATTTGGGATTAGTTGCCTGGGATAAACTCAAAGTACCCGGTTTTGGCTACGATTGGGCTTTAGAAGCCAATCAAATTATGAAGCAAATGATAATGGAAGGTGACTACAAGTCGTTAGCCAATTACAAAGTTTTGGGAAAGGCATTTGAGTTATCTATTCCTACACCAGAGCACTTTTTGCCTTTAATTTATTCTCTTGCTTTAAGACAAAATTCCGATGAAGTTTCATTTTTCAATGATAAGGCCATTGGAGGTTCACTCACCATGACATCGGTTATGATGGATAGAATGAGAGTAACTGTTTAAATTTATATTGAATTATTATTATGATGATTAGATGTAAGATTATTAGATGGATAGATAAGTCTGGAAAGATGCTAAGACATCTATAAAAACTTACCAATCTTATCTATCTATCTAACATCTAAACATCTTATATCAAAATTTAAACAGTTGCTGAATTATTTACCAAATTATTTACCAAAT
>CAZFTD010000120.1:1808-10800 GCA_964521525.1 uncultured Marinilabiliaceae bacterium
AATTATTTACCAAATTATTTACCAAATCTTGGCTCTATCGGCTGGTTTAATAAAGCGCTTACCTTTCTCACTTCCTTTAAAGGCTTTATAAAACTCCGGCATGTTGTAAACAATGCCATTTACACGAGCTTCGCCGGGTGAGTGTGGACCTTCGTTCAATTGCTGGCGCAAGCGTTGCTCACGCATATGGTTACGCCAAATTTGTGCATACGAAATAAAGAAACGCTGCTCTGGTGTAAATCCATCAATTTTACCGGGGCGCCCATCCATTTTTAATTTGTTTTGAAGCGCCTGATAAGCAATACTTAGTCCTCCCAGGTCGGCAATGTTTTCGCCAAGGCTTAGCTTTCCGTTTATGGTTAACGAATCGAGCATTACATAGTTGTTATACTGGTCGATTAAAACCTGCGAGCGGGCTGTAAAGCGTTCATTGTCTTCGGGTGTCCACCAATCTTGCAAATTACCATCTTTGCCATATTGCCGGCCTTTATCGTCGAATCCATGAGTCATTTCATGGCCAATGACCATTCCAATGGCACCAAAATTCATCGCATCATCGCCATCGGCATAGAAAAACGGTGGCTGAAGAATGGCCGCCGGGAACACAATTTCGTTCATGGTGGGGCTGTAATAGGCATTTACGGTTTGTGGCGTCATAAACCATTTTTGGCGGTCAACAGGTTTCCCTATTTCAGCAAGATTGCGTTTAATGTTAAACTGACGGGCAGCCAAAACATTTAAAACATAAGGCTGGTCGGTAATATCGAGTGCAGCGTAATCGGTCCATTTATCGGGATAACCAATTTTAACATTGATGGCTTCCAGCTTTTCCTGTGCTTTTTTCTTGGTTTCGGCGCTCATCCAGTCTAATTGTTCAATGCGTTGGGCAAAACCTTTTCGCAGATGTTCCACCAAGTCAATCATTCGTTCTTTAGATTTTGGAGGAAAATGAACGGCCACATATTCTTGTCCCAAAGCTTCACCCATAGCAGAATTTAGTGAGCCTAATGCTCTTTTCCAACGCTCGCGTTGTTTTTCGCTACCAGTCATTGTGGTGCCGTAAAAAGCAAAGCGGGCTTCTTCAAAATCGTTTCCAAGAAATGAAGCTGTTGAATTTAAAACGTTCCATTTTAAGTAGGTTTTCCAGTCGCAAATGCTAATCTGTGAAACCATTTCTGATACTTTTGTAAAAAAGAGTGGTTGACTAACATTTAGTTCATCCACCTCAATTTCGCGGGCGTTGAGGTAGTTGTTCCAGTCGAAGCCAGGGCTTTTTTCAATCAGTTCGGTAACCCTCATTTTATTATAAGTGGCATAAGGGTCGCGCAAGGTAAGGCGGTCCATTGAGGCTTCGGCCAGCGTGGTTTCAATTTGCATCACAGCCTGACGCGCTTTAACGGCATCTTCGGCAGACAAACCCGTCAGAGAAAATAATTTCTCAATTAATTCCTGATAGCTGTTTCTGATTTGAGTGCTGCGGGCATCGTTTTTCAGATAATAATCGCGGTCTGACATACCCAATCCTCCTTGGCCTATGCTGGCAATCATTTGCTCTGTGTTTTTGCGGTCTTGTTGTGCTCCAAGTCCGAAGAGTGAGCCAATTCCCTGCTGATGGAGATAAGCAATTACATCTGACAGCTCCTGAGCATTGGCAATACTTTCAATTTTATGCAACAAGGGCATGATAGGTTTTATGCCCATTTCATCAAGCTTTTGGGTATCCATTGCACTATTATAGAAATCGCGTATTTTCTGACGATTACTACCGGGTTGGGCTTTTTGGTCGTTCTGTATGGCCGTTAGCAAATCAAATAGTTGCTTTTCATTTTCTTCGCTTAGCTTATCAAACGACCCAAAACGGCTGAGATAATCAGGTATTGGATTTTTAGCCAGCCATCCGGCATTAACGAATTGGTAAAAATCGTCGCCCGGTTTTACCTTATGGTTCATGTTGGAGACATCCAGAACCGATGGTCGCGATGGTCCGGAAAAAGCAAGCAGAAGCAATGATGCAAACATTAATAATGATAATCGTTTAAAAAATGGTTTCCCTGACATATTATTGTTTTTTAGTTTTAACGTGTTTAAAATACAATAATCATTAAAAACAGAAACAAATATTTGTCATGTTTGGTTGAGTCGTGTTAGTTTACGCCACTCGTAAACAAGCAAAAAAGCACAAACAATGGCTGATGAAATATCGGCTACAGGTCCGGCCAGCCAAACACCTTTAATTTGAAAATATGAAGGTAGAATCAACAGCATAGGGATAAAAACAAGAACCTGCCGTAATAAACTTAGAAATATTGAAATTCCGGCTTTCCCCACCGACTGATAATAATTTCCGGCAACAATTTGAAATCCTATAATCGGAAGTGTAATCAGGTATATACTTAAGCCCTGTGTGGCATACGCCATCAGTTCTGGACTGTTGCCCACAAAAACTCTGACAATTTGCTTTGGAAACAGTTCAACCAGAATCCAGGCTGTGACCGAGAATAAAGAGGCTATCCATAAACCAAACCCCAATGTTTGCTTAACACGGCCATAGTTTTTGGCCCCAAAATTATACCCAATTATTGGCTGTGAGGCCATATTAAGCGCCGTAATGCTCATTAAAATAATTACAGCAACACTCATCACAATACCCATGGCACCAACGGCCATATCGCTACCGTATTTAATCAGATTAATATTAAGAAGCGCCTGAACTACACTACTGGCCATTTGCATTAAAAATGGCGAAAGCCCAATGGCTAAAATCGATAATAAAATAGGTTTGTTAATTGTGATGTATTTCTTTTTCAGAGGTACAATGCAACGTTTGCTGCGAAAATGAATGAGAACCCAAACCGATAATACGGCCATGGAAATGATGGTGGCTAAAGCAGCCCCCTGTACGCCCATCTTAAAATAAATAATAAAAAGTGCATCCAGCGGAATGTTAACGCCTGCACTTATGAGCATGCTGTACATGGCAATACGGGCATTACCCTCGGCGCGAATCATGGCATTCAATGAAAATCCAAATTTATTTAAAATAACACCCCAAAGAATATAGTTCAAATATTCGTTGGCATAACCAATAGTCGTATCGGTGGCACCAAAAAGGCGCAACATCGGGTCTTTTATACTGAATCCAAGGAAGGTTACCAGAACTGAAATAATTACAACCAAAACAATGACATTGCCAAGGATTTTCTGAGCTCTTGTAAAGTCTTTACGGCCCATGGCAATGGATAGTTGAACGCTGGCACCCAGCCCAATGAGCATTCCAAAAGCCATCATGATTACCATAACCGGAAAAACAGCCGTAATTCCGCTGAGCGCTTCGGCACCAATAAACTGTCCGATAAAAATCCGGTCAACAATGTTGTACAATGAGTTGGCCATTACACCAATAAACGATGGCCAGAAGTAGCGCCACATTAAGCGGCCAACAGGACTATGCTCCAGTTCTTTAATTTTTTTCTCCTGCATTTTTTACTCAAATTTTACCTTACACCAAATGCCAGCATAGCTCATGACAGGAGAAAAACTCCTTCATAAACAGATTGTTTTAATTTTGAACCGGATTATTCTGAAAGGGGTGTGCAAAGATGAGGGTTTTTTGGCTAAAAAAGGAATTACTTATAAGTAATTTATTTCAGTATTTAGAAGCTTTAACTGTTAAATTCAGTTTTCTGGTTTTATTTAAAGATATTAAGTGACAAGTTAACAGTTACAAGTTAACAGTAACAAGGAGAAAGTTTTACATTTCTAATCTAACTTAACAACTCTATTGGTATTGTAAAGTAAAAAGTTGACCCTTTGCCTGGTTCTGATTCTACCCATATTTTTCCGTTCATTTGTTCAATAAGACGCTTGCATAGCGATAGGCCAAGACCTGTACCCCGGTATAAAACACCTTCGGGGTGGTCAATCTTATAAAACGCAATAAAGATATTTTCAATCTCTTTAGGTTGAATACCAATACCTGTGTCTTCAACAAAGAAGGTTACCGTTTTTTGTATGGTTTTGTATCCAAAATAGATATGTCCATTATTGGTAAATTTCATGGCATTGGTGAGCAGATTGGATAAAATTTGCCTTATTCGGATTTCATCATTAAATATTTTTAAATCTGTATCTGTTTCAGGTATGGTCTTAATGGTAATCTGATGATCGTTGCGCATTTGAAAATATTGTTCTAACTCTTTTAGCAAGCTATTAACTGAAAACCATTTAGGGGTTAATTTAAGCTGGTTTGTTTCGATAATTGAAATATCCAATATATCGTTAATAAGAATCAATAGTGCTTCGGAATTGGAACTAATAATTTTAACAAAACTGTGGCGTTCATCCTCACTAACATCGGGTTGTGTGAGCAAATTGCTAAAACCCACGATGGCGTTCATGGGGGTTCGTATTTCATGACTAAGATTGGCCATGAACGAGGTTTTTAACCGGTCGGAGTGTTCGGCTTTCTCCTTTGCTTTTTCAAGTTCTGCAGTGCGTTCCTTTACCAGTTCTTCCAAACGGTGGCGGTGCTTTTCCAGTTCCCTGTTTTGTAATGTTATCTCCTCCTTAGAATCATTTAATTGTTTGTTTGCTTCCGATAATTCACGGGTTCGTTCGGCAATATGCTCCTCAAGTTGGCGATTTTGTTGTTTTATCAGCGCAAACCGGCGTCGTATCAGGTAATAGGATAATGCCAACAGTACTAACAATAGGGTAATTATAAAAGTTCTGGTTTGCCACCAGGGAGGCACAATAACAATTTGGAGAACTTTAGGATTTTCGCTCCAAACGCCATCGTTATTGGTTCCTGTTACCAAGAAAGTGTACCGGCCGGGGTTAATATTTGTATAAGTTGCTAAAGGCAGTGTGCTTGCGTTGCGCCATTGGGTTTCGTAGCCCTCAAGCATAAATTTGTACTGGTTTTTCTCGGGATGAAGGAAATTATTGGCTATAAATTGAATTTCAAAATTATTCTGGGTGTATTTCAAGGTCAATGTTTGAATCTCATTAATATCTGTTTTCTGAAGGGCTGGTAACTCAATTTGGGTGTCCATACCAATCAGATTAAAACCTGTTAGTATAATTTGCGGAGCTATCTGGTTTTCAAAAATAAATTTTGGATGAAATCGTGTAAATCCTCTTGACGACCCAAAATTCATATAACCATCTGATCCCCGGTAGGCCGATCGAACATTGAAATCATTTGAAATTAAGCCATCGTGCTTATCAAATAACTTAAATTTAGGAGTATATGGGTCATTAACGCCATTAATAAATTTTAAAATACCCACATTGGTACTTATCCACAGGTTTTTCTCATCGTCTTCTAAAATTCCCTGAATATTACTATTGGGAAGGCCTTGCTCGGTTGTTATTCGATAAAAAGTACCTTTGTCTTTATTAAAAAGATTTAGGCCCATATTGGTTGCAATCCAGATGTTTCGGTTACTGTCTTCAAATATGGATAATATTTGGCCATTCCCAATGGAAAGAGGGTTGCCTGGTTGGTGAATAAAGTGTTGAAACGTTCCGGTTTGTGGATCGAAAATTTCCAAAGCACTGTAACAGGATATTAACAGAGTTCCATCACTGGTCTCCAATATGGCGTTTATGGAGTTGTTATCGAGGCTGGCAGGGTTATTTGGATCTTTAACATAATGTGTAAAACTATCGCTATTGTAATGATATTGGTTTAAGCCACCTCCAATAGTGCCAATCCATAGTCGGCCTTTGCTGTCTTCATGAATAGCATAAATATTGGGACTGTTGATGCTGCCTGGACGGCCGTCGGGCTGATACCTTTTAAAATTCCCGGTTTTTGAATCGAATCTGTTAAGGCCTCCATTCCATGTTCCGGCCCAAAGGTTTCCTTTAGAATCCTTGTGAAGGGCATACACACCGCCCATACTTATAGAGTTCTTATTGTTAGGGTCATGGAAAAAGTTTTTTATCAGACCAGTTGATTTTTCGAGCCGATCGAGTCCTGCACCGGTACCAATCCACAGATAAGGACCATCATCAAGGAAGCAGTTAACCAAATGCCAGCCAATGGTTTTATCTGGTGATGCGTTAACAGTGAAATTTTCGAATTGCTTAATGCGTTCACTATGGAAATTAACACCACCGGCATAGGTACCAATCCATATATCACCGTTTTTATCCTCGAACAAGCTGGAAATGCTGTTGTCGCTAAGGCTTGATTTATTGTGCCTTTCATGCTCAAACGATTCATATTTAAGTGGTTGGTTGTAGTCGAATTCTTCAAGATTAATGAGATATAAACGGCCTGTTCCTCCAAGCCCCATCCAAAGGTTTTTGTTTTTGTCGGATAACAGGCAATTAACTCTTCCCGAGAAAAACTTTCTAAACTCTTTTTTATTAATGTCATTTTTATCGTTTATCATCAGCTCCAGACCAGAATTGTTGGAGCCAATCCACAAACGGTCATCTTTATCCTCACTAATGGTTCGTATGCTGTATCCTGTTATAGAACCAGGTAAACCATCGGGCAAAAATCTTGTGAAGTTTTCATCCGTTCTGTTCCACAGGTTTAATCCATATTCGGTTCCAATCCAAATATTATCTTGTTTATCCTGATAAATGGTAAACACATGATTGTTTGAAATGCTTTTCGGGCTTTTTGTTGATTTAAAAACCCGCATACTATCGGTAACAGGATTGTAGAGGTATAAACCTGTTTGTGTGCCAAACCAAATAAAACCCTGTTTATCCTGAAGGCACACTTTAACATTTAGATTTTCTAAGTGGTGAAAGGTTTTGACCTCATCAGTATGCATGTTGTAAATAGATACCCCCAGATTGGTGCAAATCCAAAGTTCTTGTTTATTACGGGGGTAAATAGCATTTATGGAAGAGTGAACTAACCTTTGTGAAGTATTATTTCCTGCTGTATAAATTTTAAAAGTACGACCATCGTAACGGTTAAGGCCATCATCGGTTCCAAACCACATAAAGCCCCGGCTATCCTGATATATAGTTTTTACATGACTTTGCGACAATCCTTCTTCGGTGGTTATTTGCACAAACTTTCGATTGAATTTCTGCGCAAAACTCATTAAGGTGCAACTTAATAAAAGGATTGTAAAAGTAAGCTTAACCATACAAATGCTTGTGATTTGAGAAATTTAAAGTATTAAATAATGTTTAAATTTCCTAATTAGTTTTTTTCGTTGTACAGTATAATTTATAAATATGCCAATATCAATTATGTGGTAGATATCAGATAAACCATGATTTAAACCTGGATTTTCTCAGATTTTAAAATCTTTAACGTTTAATGTTACTGAAAGGTTATATAGTTAACCACTAAAGTACTGGTATCAGAAAGAACCAATTAACACAGGTGTTAATTGCAGATAAAAAAACCGGGAATCATAAGAATTCCCGGTTTAGTAGTTGATTGAAGAAGAGTCTGCCTTCTATTTGCCATTTATTTAAAGCCTATTTTTTGTTATAGTTTGATAGACTTTACTCATATTTAGCTTACTCTACACCAGTTTTTTGAGCAAGGCTTCTTTGTCACCTGCCAGGTAGTCGATGGGTGCAATTTCAGGCATGGTATAGGCCCCAGGCTGCTGGCGCAGAACCGCTCTGGCGCATGATACCAATATTTGGGCAGTTAAGGCCGGATTGTTGATTTTCATTCTGAATTCGAACAACTGGTTTTGTGTTTTTCCCGATACGCCTTTGTGCTCCAATAAAACGCCGTGTCCCATATCCTGCAATTGGTCAACATCAGGAACAGGAATTACATGGGTTTCATCTTTACTAAAATAGCTATCGGTTTTAATTTCAGAGGTTACCTTATTAATATCAGCGCCATCTTCCAGTTCAACATAAACCATACGGCGGTGAATTCCGGTACCGGTAGGAATGGTCATTGATAATGCTTTTTTAACACCGGGTTTACTTTTGGCAACAACCGAGTGGCCCATGCTCATTCCCGGTCCAAAGTTGGTATAAGTAAGGCCTTTTGGCGCCATAGCCAACATAAGCGTTCGCACTACTGAATCGCTGCCTGGGTCCCAACCGGCAGAAATAATGGCTTTGGAATTGTGTTTTTTTCCTGTTTCATCCAACAGTGTGCGTAATTTCCACATTTCGTCGCCATGAATATCGAAACTATCCACTGTGCAAATACCTTTTTCCATTATGGCTTTGGCAACCTGGGGAATGCTGCGCGTGGGTGAGCAAAGTATGGCTACATCAACTTTGCCTAATTCGGAAATATCAGAAACTATTTTTACCCCAATTAACTCGGTGGGAATGGTTTCAACCGAATCGGTGCGTCTAACAACACCAACAAGTTCCATATCAGGTGCTGCCTGAACGGCTTCCACCGAAAATTTGCCAATGTTACCGTAACTGACTACTGCAACTTTAATTTTATTCATACCTGGTTATTTATTTGTGGTTTTTTCGGTCACAAATATCAAAAAAGCAATCGACAATTACAAATTGATATTTTTATTAGTGTTTTTGTTAGATTTTTAAAAATAATTGCTTCTATAAGTAAGAAAAAAAATTACTTAATATAGCCCTTTGGATGTTCTACAACCAGATAGTCAGATAGATAAATAAAATTTGAGGATTATTACATTAAAGCATACCATGCTCAAAGAAAAAGTAATAAACCATATAAGACATAAAAGAAGGATTTAAGACATCTCAGAATAGGTTGTCTTTTGCGATTCTTACATGCCTTATATGGTTCAAAGCTTAGTAGCTGTTTAAATTTAGTTTCCTTTATTTTTTAAAGAATCTTAGAAGTTTAGACACGTGTTCCGGTTTATCGGAAATAGACAGATAGACGTGTCCCGGTTTATCGGGATTAGACTTAATGGAAAATATAGACAAAAGATATCTTTGAAAAAATTATTAGATATTGTTATTTATTACTGTGTGTTTGTCTTAAGTCTATAAGTCTTATGTCTAAAGATTTTTAAGATTAAATTTTTAAACAGCTTCTTAG
>CAZFTD010000121.1:0-3845 GCA_964521525.1 uncultured Marinilabiliaceae bacterium
ATGCACCTGATTTGGAGGCATCGGGTATTATGGACATATTCCGATTACCAAAATTCGCATTTTACTTTTATAAGAGTCAGGCGAAACCGGGCGAATCTTCACGTCCCGAATTCAATAATCCCTTTGTTGAAATTGCAAATTATTATAACGACCCATCATTTCTAGACGTTAAAGTTTATAGTAATTGCGAAGAAGTTGAATTGTTTATAAATGGACAGTCGGTTGGTCGCCAAAAACCCGATATGGATGAGAACAGCACTCATCTGGTTAGTCCTCCTTACACGTTCAGGCTAAACAGTTTCATCCCTGGCGAACTCGCAGCAAGAGGTTACATTAAAGGAGCTGTTGCTGCTACCTCAATACGCAAAACACCGGGCGAAGCTGCCTCCATTAAGTTATGGACAGATGAGAGTAACCGACCACTAGTGAAAGGTTTTAATGATGCAGTTTTCCTCTATGCAGCCATTGTTGACGAAAACGAAACCATTATACCAGACACTTCGGCCAGCGTATCGTTTCAGGTGGCAGGCGATGCCGAACTCATTGGCATGAATCCCATAGATGCTGAAGCAGGCATAGCATCTATACTTCTAAAAGCCGGAAAAACCGGTGGTACTATTGCCATCACGGCCACATCGAATGGTTTAAAACAAGGCGAAATGAAACTACTGATTAAATAATATTAACATCTGATTTACTGATACATAACGTTCAGGAAAACATCCTGAAAAGCCAATCTTATACCCTAATTAAAACAATTTTATAAGCTTAATTTCTTGTTGTTAATCCAAATTCTACCAAATGGAAAACTATGTAATCAAGATTAAATGGCTGAGCGCTATAATATTGATGTTAAGCATACCTTTAACATCATTGGCTCAGCAACGTCTGGTAACAGGCATTGTGCTGGAATCCCAGTCCAATGAGCCCATTCCCGGTGTCACCATCGCTGTAAAAGGTACCCAAAGGGGAGCAGTAACAGCTTTGGATGGCACTTTCTCATTGCAGGCAGCAAATGCCGATACCCTGCTCATTTCTTCTGTTGGCTATGAAACGCAAATTGTACCGGTTGGAAGCAATTCCAACATCCGAATATCATTAAAACCCCAGGTTATCAGCTTTCAGGAAGTGGTAGTAATCGGCTATGGACAGGTTCGACGCGAAGATGCCACCGGAGCCATTGTTTCGGTAAGCACAAAGGATTTTAACCGAGGAGCAATTACAACGCCACAAGAGTTAATAACCGGAAAAGCATCGGGTGTGCAAATTACAACCGCTGGTGGTGCTCCGGGTAGTGGTGCTACCATTCGTATCAGAGGTGGCTCTTCTTTATCGGCTAGCAACGATCCACTGTTTGTTATAGATGGCGTACCGGTTGATAACGATGGCGTTTCAGGTATGCGCAATCCTTTAAGCACAATCAACCCCAACGATATTGAATCGTTTACCATTTTAAAAGATGCTTCTGCAACAGCCATTTATGGCTCAAGAGCTTCGAACGGTGTAATAATTATTACAACCAAATCGGGCGCCAAAGGTGCTTTAAAGGTTTCTTATGATATGAATGTATCTGTAGGAATAAAAACCACTCAGATTGATGTATTAAATGCCGATGAATATCGCGAACTGATTTATTCGAGGTATGGCGAAAACTCAAATGCAGCAGCACTGTTGGGGAATTCAAAAACCAACTGGCAGGATATGATTTTTCAAACAGCCGTTGGACACGACCACAATTTTAGTTTTTCAGGAGCCCAATTCAATACACCTTTCCGCATTTCGCTGGGTTATTCTGACCAATCAGGGTTGCTAAAAACCTCATCGATGCAACGATACACCGGAGCAATTAACGCCAATCCTTCCTTCTTCGATGACCACTTAAAAATAAACCTGAACCTGAAAGGAATGTTTATCAAAAACCGTTTTGCTCCCACCGGAGCCATTGGAAATGCCATTTTGTACGACCCGACCAAGCCGGTTAGAGACAATACAAGCATTTATGGAGGCTATACCACCTGGATGGATGGTGATAAACCTGCCAGCTTTTCGCCGGTTAACCCTGTGGCGCAATTGTATCAACGACACGATGAATCAGAAGTTTGGAGAAGCATCGGTAGTGCAAAAATTGATTATAAATTTCATTTTCTGCCCGATATAAATGCTACTCTAAACCTTGGATACGACTTTTCTTCAACAGATGGGTCGGTTTACATACCGATTGAAGCAGCATTTGCTTACCGTAAGGCTGCTGATGGCACTGACCAAAGTGGCGAGGACAGAGTTTATACTCAGGATAAAAAGAATAAACTACTCGATTTTTATCTGAACTACAATAAAAATCTGCCATCGCTTCAAAGTAAAATTGATGTTATGGCCGGTTACTCGTGGCAGCATTTCTGGCGCGAAGATTATGTAAATGCCACCAGTGTTAACGGAACTTATATTATTGCTCCCGAGCAGACATTACCAACCGAAAATTACTTAGTTTCGTTTTTTGGAAGAATGAATTATGCTTTTCGGGATAAATACCTGTTAACCTTCACCCTGCGCCAGGATGGAACTTCAAGATTTTCAGAAGATAATAGATGGGGATTATTTCCATCGTTAGCTGCTGCCTGGCGAATCAATCAGGAGAAATTTCTGGTTAACTCAAATTTGGTCTCCAACCTGCGCTTAAGGTTAGGGTATGGTGTTACAGGCCAGCAATATATAACAAGCGATAACTATCCGTATCTGGCCCGATACAGCTATAGCTTATCTACAGCACGCTACCTTTTTGGCGACCGCTGGATTACCATGGCACGTCCTGCCGGTTACGATGCCAATTTAAAATGGGAAGAAACAACCACTGCCAACCTGGGAATTGACTTTGGTTTTTTAAACGAAAGAATCAATGGCTCTATTGAACTTTATAAAAGAAAAACATCTGATTTGATTAATGAAATTCCGGTTGCTGCCGGCACCAACTTCACCAATATTTTACTAACTAACGTTGGAAACCTCGAAAACAAAGGCGTTGAGTTCAATATAAATGTACGCCCCATTGTTTCAAACAATTTGTTTTGGGAAGTAGGTTTTAACGTTACAAAAAATGTCAATAAAATAACCAAACTAACGGCGGTTGAAGACCCATCCTATCAGGGTGCTGTAACGGGATTAATTTCGGGCGGTACAGGTAACTATGCCAAAATTAACAGCGTTGGCAAACCGGCTAACTCCTTTTTTGTTTATCAGCAAGTCTACGATCAACAAGGAAAACCAGTTGCCGGACTATATGTAGACCGCGATGGCGACGGTGAAATTACCATCGAAGATAAATACCATTTCAAATCGTCGGCACCAGATATTATTATGGGACTTTCATCAAGGTTTGAATATAAAAACTGGGATTTCTCTTTTTCGTCCAGAGCCAGCATTGGCAATCATGTTTACAACGATTTTGAAGCCAGTAATGCCAATTTTCAATATACTTACAGTTCAACTTATCTGTTGAATGTTCCCAAAAGTGTAATGAAAACCAACTTTGAATCGCAACAGCTTTTAAGCGATTATTATGTGCGTGATGCTTCATTTTTTAAGTTAGATAACGTTTCTGCAGGTTATAGTTTCAGCAACCCGTTTGGATTAAAATCGAAGCTTAGATGGTCTTTCACTGTTCAGAATGTACTAACCATTAGCGATTATAAAGGCCTCGATCCTGAAGTATTCAACGGCATGGATATTAACGTTTATCCGCGTCCCACCACTTTCATTATGGGCTTAAATCTGGAATTTTAAAACAGAAGAAAAAATGAAAAGAAAAAATTTAACCAAATTCGTAGCCTTTACATGTGGCATCTGGTTGC
>CAZFTD010000121.1:3945-7993 GCA_964521525.1 uncultured Marinilabiliaceae bacterium
ATGAAAAGAAAAAATTTAACCAAATTCGTAGCCTTTACATGTGGCATCTGGTTGCTCACATCGTGCATCAACGACCTTGATACTGTGCCACTCGATAAAAATATCATCACATCGGCTACTATTTACAATAAGGCTGAATCGTACGAACAGGTTCTGGCAAAAATCTACGGAGGATTATCATTAACCGGACAAACCGGCCCACATGGTAACCAGGATGTACTTGGCATCGACGAGGGCGCATCAAACTACATCAGAGCCTATTGGTATATGCAGGATATAACGACAGAAATGGCGCTTTGGATTTGGAACGACCCCGGTATTCCTCAGCTTCAAACCAATTTGTGGACACCTTCCAACGAAGTAAGTCTGGGAATGTATTCACGCATCTATTATCAAATTGCTCTGGCCAATGAGTTTATTCGTGAGTCAGCTCCCGAAAAACTCAGCGAAAGAGGCTTTAGCGAACAGCAAAAATCAACCATTGCTCTTTACAGAGCTGAGGCTAGATTATTGCGTGCCCTAAGCTATTATCATGCACTCGATTTTTATGGAAGTGTTCCATTTGTAACCGAAAAAGATAAAGTAGGAGCATTTTTGCCCCCGCAAATTTCGAAAGTTGATTTATTCACTTATATCGAAAATGAACTAATTGAGTTGGAGGATTTGCTGGCACAACCCCTAACCAATGTTTACGGACGTATTGACAGAGCTTCTGCATGGATGCTGTTGGCAAAACTCTATCTCAATGCAAAAGTTTATATAAATACCGATAAATACACTGAAGCTATTACCTACTGCAAAAAAATCATTAACTCGGCCTACGAACTGGAACCCGATTATCAAAAACTATTTTTAGCCGATAATCACAATGCCAAAGGTATTATTTTCCCGGTGGTGGCTGATGGTATTAACGCCCAAAGCTGGGGAGGTGTTACAATGATAGCCTGCTCATCATGGGCATCGGATATGAGTCCCGACGATTTTGGCATTGATGCATGGGGCGGTAACCGTGCCCGCAAGCAACTCATTGATAAATTTCCCGACATAACAGGCGCTACAGATAAACGGCCCATGTTTTATACCTCGGGTAGAACCAAAACCACCGATAAAATTTCGGAGTTTAAAAACGGTTACTCGGTTATGAAATATAAAAACATTACCTCAACCGGACAAAAAGGGTCGAACACCAAACATATGGATATTGATTTCCCTCTGTTTCGTATGGCAGATGCTTATCTTATGCTGGCCGAAGCTTTCCTGAGAGGTGGTACCGGTGCTACTCAACAAGAGGCGCTTAATTCTGTAAATGCCCTTCTCGACCGAGCTTATGGCAATACTTCCGGCAGAATATCTGCATCAGACCTGACACTCGATTTTATACTCGATGAACGTGCCCGTGAATTTTATTGGGAAGGATACCGGCGTACCGATTTGGTTCGCTTTGGAAAGTTCACAAGCGGCGATTATCTATGGGAATGGAAAGGTGGCGCCTATGAAGGCAAACCCCTCGATAACAAATACAACCATTTCCCCATTCCGGCATCAGATATGGCCGCAAATCCAAATTTAAAACAGGATGGTTATTAATTTAATCCATTCGAACAGGCTAACGATAAAAACTGGTGAGATGAAGCATATTTTCATTTATTACATTCTGTTAATGATTACATTAATGGCATGTTCCGACCGCGAAACTGTTAAAATGGGCGAAACAACCTCCCCCATTCTGACATCAGCTATTGCAGGTACCGACTTTGAAATTACCGAAGATAATCTGGATGGCATTTTCAGTAATTTTACATGGTCGGCTGCCGACTTCGGATTTCAATCGGCCAAACCCGAATATAACCTTAAAATGGATTTAGCCGGCAGTAATTTTCAAAATGCCATATCGCTTGGGATTACCAAAGAAAAATCCTTGCAGGTTATGAATTCAAAAATCAACCTGAACTTGTTAAAACTTGGTATAACCCCGGGGCAGAAAGCCAATGTACAGTTTCGTTTATTTGCATCCATTCATAAGGATGTTAACGCTGTATCAAACATTGTGGCAATTAATGTAACACCTGTTGAAGTGATTGTTGAGTACCCAAAACTGTATGTTACAGGCGATCATAATGGCTGGAACTTCAGCGACGCTTCTCTTATTTACTCCATGAAAAGTAACGATATTTATGAAGGTTACATTTATATGGATAATGGCGCCAGCTGGTCGAAATACAAATTATCGTACCAACCAAACTGGGACAGTGCTGATGCCATCATTGGAGATCCTGACGGAAGCGGCACTTCCGGAACGCTGCAAATAGGCAACTGGGGCGGAAATAACATCAATGTGACCCAAGGTCCGGGATATTACAGAATTATTGCCAACCTGGTAAACCTAACCTATTCAAATACCAAAACCGAATGGGCCATAACCGGCGATTTCAATGGATGGTCGTTTACCGATATGACTTTCGACCTGTCGGGTGAAACCTGGTCGATAACATCAGATATGACCGCAGGCGGGTTTAAATTTATTGCCAATCACGATTGGGGAATAATGCTCGGCGATGAAGAACCTGATGGCTATCTCGACCCAGGAACAAACAATAACAACATTCAAATTGCAGAGAGTGGGAATTATACCATTGTTCTTAATTTGAGCAAAGCACCCTATACTTATACCATTACTAAAAATAACTAACCCAAGTAAGATATCAGTGTTAACCTGGTGGTAAAAGCAATATTTTATATCCACCAGGGAAGCACTGGTATTATTTTCAGGACAGACTTAATCGGTTATATAACTTCAACAAAAAAGTCCTTATGAGCTTTCAAATATCCAATTGAATCTACCCCCATTTGATTGGCTTTCAACAAACCAACAACTTCGTCCTCGGCCGATTTATCCACAGCAATCAATAATCCACCGCTTGTTTGAGGGTCGCAAAGCAATGGTTTGTAAGTATCGTTATTCAGTTTTATAAGATGGCCGTAACTGTCCCAGTTGCGATGTGTACCACCTGGAATGCAATTCATGGCAATATATTCATCAATCACCTCAAACCGTGGCAGTTTGTTGTATTCAATAACCGCTGTGAGTTTGCTACCCTGACACATTTCTGTTAAATGGCCGAGCAAACCAAATCCGGTAACATCGGTCATTGCGGTTACACCTTTTATTTTACCCAAATCAGCGCCAATGCTGTTGAGTTGGGCCATCGATTTTGGAGCTAAATCCAAATGTTCTGGTTTTAGTTTACCTTGCTTTTGGGCAGTTGTTAAAATACCAACACCAAGCGGTTTGGTTAAAAACAATTTACATCCCTCAGTGGCGGTATCGTTTCGTTTCAGGTTTGCTATGACTACCTGACCGGTTACTGCCAATCCAAAAATTGGTTCAGGACTATCAATACTATGTCCACCTGCCAAAGCAATGCCTGCCTCTAAACAGGAAGCCCTGCCGCCTTCAAGTACCTGTTGGGCAATTTCAGGAGCAAGGGTATTTACAGGCCATCCAAGTATTGCAATAGCCAGAAAAGGCTTCCCACCCATGGCATACACATCGCTTATGGCATTGGTGGCCGCAATTTTCCCAAAAGTAAAGGGGTCGTCAACAATGGGCATAAAAAAATCGGTGGTGCTGATAATGGCAGTACCATTCCCCATATTGTAAACAGCTGCATCGTCGCGACTATCGTTACCAACCAGTAAATTTGAATCGGCCACCTGAGCTATCTGACTTTGCAAAATGGTATTGAGCACCTTAGGCGATATTTTACAGCCGCATCCTGCGCCATGACTGTATTTGGTTAATTGAATACCGTTCATCAGAAAATATTATGATTTAATTCAACTCCTTCATTAACAATTCAAAATTTGTTTTTTCATCAGTATTATCAGCCTTAATTATTTTAACCAGTTCCTGCGGTCGTTTTAAAAGGCCTTTGTAATAGCTTTTATCGTAATAATGCAGGGTAATTAAAGCAACATCCAAATAATTACCTGCGGCAAGGCTTTCCAATGCTTGCTGAGTTGCTAGACCGCCCAGCCGTTTCGATAT
>CAZFTD010000121.1:8093-10728 GCA_964521525.1 uncultured Marinilabiliaceae bacterium
TGCCGTGCCAACCCTTCCAAATCAATTACCTGATGACCCGCACTTTTTATAAACGTTAAAATATGGGTTTTACCGCTACCCGTGTAACCACCTAGTATACACAGTTTATAAGGCAACGAAAATGTTGTAAGTACCAATCGTCGGAACGCCTTATAACCTCCTGCAATAACATAAACTTCCTCAAAGCCGTTGTCAACCAAATGTTGTGCAAAAGCCCGGCTGCGCATGCCTCCACGCCAGCAATGCACAACCACCTTACCATCGTGTGCAGCTTGTTTGGTCTCATCAACAAACCATTGCAATTTGGGCGTCACATAATCATAACCTATCCGGTAAGCCTCATCCTTACATCGTTGTTTATAAACAGTGCCTACATGAGCCCTCTCGGCATCAGAAAATAATGGAATATTAACCGCGCAGGGTATATGGCCTTTATTAAACTCACCTGGCGAACGTACGTCAATTACAGGTAAGTGATGATAATCCCTATAATAAGACTCTATGGAAATTTCTGTCAACATATACGCAAAGTTAAGCCTTTTATAAACTCATTATTCACCTTAGGCTTGGAAATAAAGCATTTACTTTGGTTTTAATCTTTACTACATTAAGAATAAGAGATGTTCGGTTTTTCTCTCCCACTTTTGCTATCTTTGCAGATTCGAAAAATTTCAATTCAACCACACATTTATGGATGAAGGTTTTTTGGTGGAACAATCACCAGAAGTACATGAAAGCGAGAGCATTGAAGTAATGGGTGCCAGGGTTCACAACCTGCAAAATATAGATATTACCATACCACGCAACCAGCTTGTAGTTATTACCGGATTAAGTGGCAGCGGGAAATCCTCGCTGGCCTTCGACACCATTTATGCCGAAGGCCAACGACGCTATATCGAAACCTTCTCAGCTTATGCACGTCAGTTTTTGGGTGGCATGGAACGTCCTGATGTAGACAAAATTACCGGTCTGAGTCCTGTTATTTCCATAGAGCAAAAAACCACCAACAAAAATCCGCGTTCTACGGTTGGCACCATCACCGAAATATACGATTTTTTAAGGTTACTTTACGCCCGCGCAGGAGAGGCTCATTCCTATATAACGGGCGAAAAAATGGTAAAATATACCGATAGCCAGATTCTTGATTTAATATTGTCGAATTTTGCCGGCAAAAATGTGTATATCCTTTCGCCTATGGTAAAAGGGCGTAAAGGCCATTATAAAGAATTGTTTGAGCAGATTCGAAAAAAAGGGTTTCTGAATGTACGCATTGATGGCGAGGTGAAGGAAATTAAGCATGGCATGAAACTCGACCGCTACAAGAACCATTTTATAGAAGTGGTTATTGATAAGCTAAAAGTTGAAGATAAAGACCGGAAACGATTGGAAGAATCGGTTAAGGTGGCCATGAAACAAGGCAAAAACACCATTATGGTGCTTGAAAAAGGTACCGACCAACCCCGTTATTTCAGTCGCTCGTTAATGTGTCCCACCACCGGAATATCCTATAACGAGCCCGCCCCGCACTCCTTTTCGTTTAATTCGCCCCAGGGAGCCTGCCCAAAATGTAAAGGACTCGGCACTGTGGATGAAGTAGATATGTCCAAAATTGTTCCAAATCCTAAATTGAACATCTTTAACGGTGGAATTGACCCATTGGGCAAGCACAAAAACTCTCTTATTTTCTGGCAGATAGAAGCCATTGGAGAAAAATATGGTTTCACACTGAAAACGCCAATAGCCGAAATACCAGAAGATGGATTGGACGCCATTTTACATGGAACCAGCGAACCCATTACCCTCAAAAACACACCGCTGGGCTCCTCTTCCAATTATTTCCTGAGCTTTAATGGCGTTATTAAATACATCATTGACCAGCAAAACAACGATTCGTCGGAGAAAGCCAAAAAATGGGCCAACCAATATATTAAAGAAGTTAAATGTCCCGAGTGTAACGGGCTGCGTCTTAATAAAGAAGCACTTCATTTTTATATTGATGGTAAAAACATTGCCGAGCTATCGGAATTGGATCTGGGATTGCTACATGATTGGTTTAAAGACCTTGATAAAAAACTATCGCCAAAACAAATAGCCATTGCCAACGAAATTCTTAAAGAAATAAGGTCGCGATTAGGATTTATGATGGATGTAGGACTAAATTACCTGGCACTGAACCGCAGTGCCATGACACTATCGGGTGGCGAAAGTCAGCGCATTCGTCTGGCCACTCAAATTGGCTCACAGTTAGTAAATGTTCTATATATTCTGGATGAACCAAGTATTGGCCTCCATCAACGCGACAACCACCGGTTGATAAATTCACTTAAACAGCTGCGCGATACCGGAAACTCGGTTTTAGTGGTGGAACACGATCGCGATATGATGATGGCTGCCGACCACATTGTTGATATGGGGCCCTTTGCAGGTAGGTTTGGTGGCGAGGTGGTGGCGCAGGGAACTCCTCAAACCATTCTGAAAGCCAATACACTTACTGCCGACTATCTGACAAGAAAGAAAAATATCCCCTATTCAACCAATAGAAGAGAAGGTAACGGTAATTTTATTGAAATTAAAGGTGCCAAAGGCAACAACCTAAAAAACATCGATGTAAAATTTCCGCTGGGAAAACTTATCT
>CAZFTD010000122.1:0-8050 GCA_964521525.1 uncultured Marinilabiliaceae bacterium
CTTCCAAAAAACTATTGAAATTTAATTTATCCAGCTTCAAAACTTTTTCATTTTATTATTTTCTTTACTTTTAATGAATTATTGTCAATTACCTAAAAATCTACTGATTTCATTGGCAATAAAAAATATAATGAAGGTGCAAAACCCCTTGATATCAAAATCATTAATTAATTCACGAACCCTGTTTTCAAGTCTAATCATCTTTTACTATGATGTTCAAACCCTTTCTTACCCGAACCATGCTTTTTCTGGCAGTTATAGCATTTGCCGCCGGATGTAAACAGCAACAAGCATCAAAAATCAGTCACTCTCCCTTTCATGCACGAATCAGTGCATTTACCTCAGGCCTGATACCAACCAATGGAAACATTCTGGTTGAGTTCGCCGATAGTGTTCCGGGGTCAATGCCCGGTGCTGAAGCCTCCTCTTCTTTAATCACCATTTCGCCTAAACTGGCAGGTAAATGGACTTGGGTTGACCATCGCACGCTGCGCTTTTTCCCTGCAAACAGGCTTCAACCCGATCAAAAATGGGAAGTCACCATCTTTCTGAAAAAAATATTCCCCGATGAAAAGGATGACTTCTTTTTTACATTTGGAACCTTACCTCAAAACTATCGGGTAAATGTAGAGCCTGTAAAACCAGCCACCGATAACGATTTCAACAATTATCGTGTTGAAGGCAAAGTTGTTTTGGCCGACGAGGCAGAAAACAAAACAGTTGAAACAATGCTCTCAGCCAAACTTAACGGAAAATCAGTTCCCATAACCTGGAGCCATACCGATGGCAAAACCCACCTGTTTGAAATTGGCCCTCTGGCAAGAGGCGAAAAACAGGGCAAGCTGGAAATCGCCCATACCGGCGAACCAGTAAAAGTTAAAGAAAAAGGTGAAATCCTTGTTAGTATTCCGGCCCTCAACGACTTTTCTATTCAATCCATCCAGGTAATTCAGCATCCTCGCCAGTTGGTGCGCATCACTTTTAGCGATCCAATAAACCCCAATCAGGATCTTGACGGACTTGTTATACTTCGTGGCTCAGAAAAATCGCCCTACCTGCTGAATCAAAATATTCTGGAGATTTTCCCACGCGCCCAGATATACGGGAACCGCGAATTGGTTATTCTGCCTGGAATTTTAAACACACGCGGAAATGCCATTAGTGAAACACACACCGAGTTTATCAACTTCCCGAGTATGAAACCGGCCGTTGAGTTTATTGGACAAGGGAATATTATTCCTTTTTCCGATGGTCTTATGCTGCACTTCAAAGCAGTGGCCCTCAAAGGTGTTTTGGTGAGAATCATTAAGATTTACGAAAACAATGTGCCTTATTTTTTACAGATTAACAATCTGGACGATGATTCGCAGCTGAAACGTGCCGGCAGACTAGTGCATCAGTCGGTTGTTTCAATTGAAAATGATGCCACCCTCGACTTAAATCAATGGAACTCTTTTGCCTTGGAACTCTCTAAACTTATACAGCCCGACCCGGGTGCCATTTATCGCATTGAGCTTGGTTTTGACCAGTCGATGTCGGCCTATCCATGCGCCGAAGGCTCCTTCGACGAAACCAGTCTGACACGTCAGGCTGAGCGCTTTTCTGATGGCGATTTCTGGGACAACCCCGATAGCTACTACAGTTCTTATCCTTACTATTACGATGAAGACTGGAACTGGCGCGACCGCGACAACCCTTGCACATCATCTTATTATACACGATCTCGTTGGGTAACCCGTAATCTATTGGCTTCCGACCTGGCCATAATAGCCAAAGGAGGTACGTCCGGTACATTTTATGCCTATGTTACTGATTTGCGAACCACCGACCCAATCAGTGATGTAACCGTTGAACTGCTTAACTATCAGATGCAAACACTGGCAACAGCAAAAACATCATCCGATGGAAGCGCTGTGTTTAATACCAAAGAAAAACCTTTTCTACTGATTGCAAAAAAGGGAAAACAGAAAGGATATCTGAGAATGGACGACGGGCGCATGTTGCCGGTGAGCCGCTTCGACGTTTCAGGACAAACAGTACCCAAAGGTTTAAAAGGATACATTTATGGGGAAAGAGGCGTATGGCGACCCGGGGATTCGCTGTTTATTTCTTTCATTCCGGAAGATAAATACCAGAAATTACCGGCCAACCACCCGGTTACATTTGAACTGATTAACCCGCGTGGACAACTTGCCCATCGTCAGGTAGCCCGCCATCCGCAAAACCGCATATACTCGTTCCGTACCGCCACCGACGAAGACGCCGTAACCGGATTTTGGCTGGCAAGGGTTATTGTTGGCGATGCATTATTCGAACAAACCATCCGCATAGAAACTATAAAGCCAAACCGACTCAGAATCAAACTCGATTTTGGTAAAGATTTGCTTGAAGGCAGCAAAAACGTTCAGGGGCAGTTATTTTCTGAGTGGCTACATGGTGCCACAGCCTCCAATCTGAATGCCCGGATAGGATTAACTTTAAAACCTGCTAAAACCTCATTTAAAGGTTACAACGATTTTAATTTTGATAATGCTACCATTGAATTTGAACCGGGCGAAGAGACCATTTTCGATGGAAGTCTTGACGCAAATGGTAAAGCCCAGATAAACTTTCAGCCCCGATTGCAGCAAAGCGCACCAGGTATGCTCAGAGCATCGTTTACCACCCGCGTTTTTGAAGAAGGTGGCTCGTTTAGCATCGACCGGTTGGACGTACCCTTATCGCCCTACAACAGGTATGTGGGAGTTCGCGCTCCCAAAGGCGACCAAAACGGGATTTTACTGACTGACCAAGACCATAAAATTGAAGTGGTTACGGTAAACTCCAAAGGGGAGCCCCTATCGGTTTCAAGCCTGAATTACCGCATTTATAAAATTAACTGGCGCTGGTGGTGGGAGCGTTCCGAAGAAAATCTGGGACGTTACATCAGTTCTAATTCTACCAATCTCATATCAACAGGTGCTTTACAAACATCAAACGGAAAAGGGACTATTCCTTTCAGAATTAACAAGCCTGATTGGGGGCGTTATCTGGTTCTGGTAAACGACCAGCAGGGTGGACACTCCACGTCAACTACTATCCTGATTGACTGGCCTGGATGGGCACAAAAGCCGGGTGCTGATGCCGACGCTTCAACCAGGTTGGCTTTTTCGGCCGATAAAGAATCGTACAAAACCGGCGAAACGGCCACCATTACTTTTCCCTCGGCAGCCGAAGGGCGAGCATTGGTAAGCATCGAAAATGGAACCACTATTGTGGAATCGTGGTGGGTTAAACCAACCAAAGGGACCACTAAATTCAGTTTCAAGATAACGGAACAGATGACGCCGAATATTTATGTGCACATCAGCCTTTTACAACCACATAATCAAACAGCTAACGACTTGCCCATACGTATGTATGGTATTATTCCGCTTATGGCCCATTCTCCGGCAAGCATTTTAACTCCGGTTATTAAAACCAATGAAGAGTGGCGTCCACAGGAAACCAGCACTGTTCAGGTATCGGAGAAAAATGGTACCGCCATGTGTTATACGCTGGCCATTGTGGACGAAGGCCTGCTCGATCTTACACGATTTAAAACACCCAATGCCTGGAACCATTTTAATGCCCGCGAAGCTTTAGGCGTTAAAACATGGGATTTATACGATCAGGTTTTAGGAGCCTATGGCGGCCGTATTGAGCGCATGTTCAGCATTGGGGGGGGCGACGATTTAATGGGGGCGCAATCGGACCAGAAAGCACGTCGATTTGAACCAATGGTGCGGTTTATGGGGCCATTCGATTTAAAGAAAAACGGCACCAATAAACATCAGGTTCCAGTACCTAACTATACTGGCTCAGTAAGAGTTATGGTTGTAGCAACTACCGGCAATGCAACCGGATCGGCCGATGTGGCTGTTCCCATTCGCAAACCCCTGATGGTTTGGAGCGGACTGCCCAGAGTATTGGGCCCCGGAGAAACGGTTATGTTGCCTGTTACTATTTTTGCATCGGGCAAAGCGCTTGGAGATATTAATGTAACTGTTAATTCCGATAACAACCTCAAGCTTACCGGTAGTAATGTACAAAAACTTACAATTTCGAAGGACGGCGAAAAAACCATTTTCTATGAACTGAAAGCAGGCAATTTAACGGGAATGTCGAAAGTTGAAGTGGTGGCCCAATCGGGCAATGAAAATGCCTCACACATCATCAATCTTCCGGTTCGTAACCCAAATCCAACTGTTACAAAAGTAGTATCAGCAGTTATTCCGGCTGGCGGAAAATCTCAACTCGATTATGTATTGCCCGGAATAACCGGTTCAAATAAATCGACCCTGGAATTAAGTGCCATTCCTCCCATGGACTTTGGCCGACGACTGCATTACCTGCTCGATTATCCGCATGGATGTATTGAGCAAATTACCTCCGGCGGATTCCCTCAGATTTATCTGCCCGAAATGGTTCAGCTCGATCCGGCATCGGTTACTCGGGCTAAAAGCAACGTGCAAAGTGTTATCAGCCGATTGAATACCTACCAAACCAGCAATGGAGGCTTTGCCTATTGGCCCGGCGGACCAACACCTGACGGATGGGCCACCAGCTATGCAGGCCATTTTATGCTTGAAGCTGAGAAAAAAGGCTATGCCGTTCCCAATCAACTCAAGCGCAATTGGTTAAATTATCAGAAATCGACTTCAGCCGGTTGGTTGCCCGACCGTTCAGGACGAGAATATGGCCACGATTTCATTCAGGCATATCGCCTGTTTACCCTAGCTTTAGCCGGAGAACCCGATATGAGCGGTATGAACCGTCTTCGTCAGCAAACCAACCTATCGGCTCAGGCCCGATGGCGACTGGCAGCTACTTATGCACTCGCCGGTATGGGTGAAATTGCCCGCGAAATGACTCAGTCCATACCAGAGGAAGCTGCACCTAAAACCAATTATTACTATACTTATGGTTCGGAAGAAAGAGATATGGCCATGGTGCTTGAAACTCTGGTTTTGATGGGCCAAAAGGAGCAATCGGCCCGCATGGCTCTGCAACTGGCTAAGCAACTCAACAGCAACGACTGGATGAGTACTCAAACCACAGCCTATTGCTTATTAGCCATGAGTCGTTATGCAGCAGGTGAAAAAATTACCGATGGAGAAATTAAAGTACGCTATCAGGTTAACAATGCTAAAGCCGAAAACCTCGGATTCTCGGTTCCACTGCTGCAAAGAGACCTGAACCTTGAATCGCAGACCAAAGGAAACGTAATTGTTGAGAACAAGGCATCGGCACAAATTTTTGCCAACCTCATCCTTAAAGGTCAGCCCCTGTACGACACCACAAGTCAGGCCTTTTCGTCGGGTTTGGTGATGCGTTTGGCGTGGCTCGACCTCAATAATAACCCGGTTGATATTACATCCTTACAACAGGGAACCGATTTTAAGGTGGTGGTAACACTGCATAATCCTGGTACCAGCCAGATACGTAATCTGGCCTTAACACAAATTTTTGCTTCAGGCTGGGAAATAAGAAATACCCGTTTTGAAGAATCGGGCGCCGTTCATGAAATTGACCTGCCGGAATACCGCGATATTCGCGACGACCGGGTTTACTCTTATTTAGACCTAAAACCGGGCGAAAGCAAACGATTGGTTACAGTTTTACATGCATCGTATGCCGGTAAATTTGTGTTACCCGCAGTAGCCTGTGAGGCCATGTACGATTACTCAATAAGAGCGCTTATACCTGGGCAGTGGGTTGAAGTTAAACGATAAACTCTCAGTCTGTGTCTGGATGAATTTAAAACAATACAATAGCCCACGGTTTAAACCATGGGCTATTGTAACAATTACCCAATTGCAAACCTTTTTAACGGTTTATAAATTCATTTGAAAATATAAAAATGAATAAATGCATTCGTAAAATATCAAACACCCAGCCATGAAATACATCGATATTCATACCCATAATGCAAGCTCACTTCCTGATGTTATATCAGTTTATAACATTCGGGCCAATCATCCAAAAGCAGAAAATGCCGGTTCAAATCCTGTTTCATATGGAATTCATCCCTGGGATGCAGACAATGCCGACCTTGTTAAACTATCAGATGATATAAAATATTTTAATAATTTGATAGCCATTGGTGAATGTGGTTTGGATTTTAAAGTGGATGTGGATCCTAATATCCAAAAAAGCGTGTTGGTGGCTCATGCCATAATTGCTAAGGAACTACATAAACCTTTGATTCTACATTGTGTAAAAGCTATTAACCACATCATTGATTTAAAAAAGAAACTTCATTCCAATATTCCATGGATTATTCATGGCTTTACGGGACATGCGCAATTAGCAGAACAATTAATAAAAGAAAATTTTATACTTTCGTTTGGCAAATCTATCCTAAAAGAAAATAGCAAATCGATAGATGCTTTAAAAGTACTGCCCAAAGGCACTTTTTTCTTTGAAACCGACGACAGTTCATCAACGATTTATGAGATATACAAACAGGCGGCGGTTATAAGAGAAGAGCCGGAATCTGAACTTATTGAATTAATATACAATCAATTTATAGATTTATTTAAATTTAAAGATGGAGTGGAGTAGTCGTACAGAATTATTGCTGGAAAAAGAGGGGTTGGAAAAACTCAGGAAGGCGCATGTATTGGTTGTAGGGTTGGGAGGCGTTGGTGCTTTTGCTGCCGAAATGCTTGTAAGGGCCGGGATCGGTGAAATAACAATCGTTGATGGAGATGTGGTTCAACCATCAAATAGAAACAGACAATTGCCAGCACTTTGCAGCACACAATTTAAACCTAAAGTTGAAGTAATGCAACAAAGATTGCTTGATATCAACCCCGATTTAAAAATTAACCCCATTCATTTGTTCGTTACTGGTGCCGCCATCAAAGATTTACTTGCCACCCCATTCGACTATGTTATAGACGCCATTGACTCAATTGCCCCAAAAGTATTCCTTATAGTACACACATTCAACGCTAAAATACCACTTATTTCAAGTATGGGTGCAGGTGGAAAACTTGATCCTGCCAAGGTTACTATCGACGATATTTCAAAATCGTACCATTGCAAATTAGCGCGAATGATTCGCAAACGCCTGACCAAATTCAATATAAAAAAAGGATTCAACGTGGTTTACAGCCCCGAATCGGTTAAAAAAGAGCATGTTATTTTTGTAGAGGGCGAGCGCAATAAAAAAACCACTGTTGGAACTATTAGTTACATGCCTGCACTGTTTGGCTTATTCGCTGCATCAAAAGTTATTCGCGATTTGGTTAATAAAGAAAACGAAACTTCCACGGGGAGTATAAAAAACGACCCCCCCCGTTAATACGTTTTCTCACCATTCATCAAATGCTAATTAAATGGTTAAAAATCTTTAAATCAGTTGTTTTTATACAATGCTTTTGAACTTCACAAACCATTAATCGTTACTTTTAATAAACGCCCTAAATATTATGACATGAAGATTATTGAAAGAATCATTAAAATAGTCGAGAATGCCATTATAATCTCACTGATTATTTTTATGGCTATTGTGCTGATATTCTCAACTTTAGAACTCGGGGTTTTGCTGTTCGATGATATTGTGAACCGGATGCATAAAACCGGTACAGTAATCAATGTAAACGAACTGGTTCAGATATTTGGTGTATTTCTTAATGTTTTGATTGGCATTGAGTTATTTGAAACAGTTAAATTATATCTTAAAGAGAATGTTTTTCATGGTGAAGTTATTTTAATTGTTGGTTTGATAGCTATTTCGCGTAAGGTTATCATTCTTGATTATTCCAATGAAGATCCGTTTACCATAATGGCAATGGCTTTGTTAATTGCTGCGATGACTCTGGGTTACTTCCTGATAAAAAAATCGCGTTCCAAAGACAAAGAAGACAGCAAACCCATTGTGCATAATTAGCAGTTTTTCTCTAAAAACCGTTGTTCAGATAATTTTAAACCTATTAACTCCTTATTTCCTATTGTATTGTTGATCATGGTTTGTTATATTTGTAGTAGGTGTACGTTTTACACTTTACTTAAATCCTATTAC
>CAZFTD010000122.1:8150-10709 GCA_964521525.1 uncultured Marinilabiliaceae bacterium
ATGAAAAAAACAAGACCATTATTGACTTTACTGCTTATGCTGTTAACAACAGCCTTATCAGCGCAATCACTCCCTTCACGTATATCTGTTAAGGGCAATAAGTTTGTAAACGAAGCCGGAGAAACAATCATATTCAAAGGCGTAAACTTTGCCGACCCCGACCGTTTGGTTAAGGAGGGTCAATGGAAGAAAGAGCTGTTTAAGGAAGCCCGCAACTGGGGCTCCAATATTGTTCGTTTGCCGGTTCATCCACAGGCATGGCGCTCGCGCGGGGCAACGGAGTATATTAAATTGCTCGATGAGGCTGTTGCCTGGGCTAAAGAATATCAGATGTACGTTATAATCGATTGGCACTCCATTGGGAATTTGCGTACCGAACTATATCAAAACCCTATGTACATTACCACAAAAAAAGAAACATTCGAATTTTGGTATGCCATTTCCCGCCATTATGCTAATGAGCCTGCTGTTGCACTTTACGAGATATTTAACGAACCTACTACTTTTAATAACCAGCTGGGATCCCTTTCCTGGGAACAATGGACCGAAATTGTTACCGATATCATAACTGTTATCAGAGCTAACAACCCAAAAGCCATCCCTTTGGTTGCCGGTTTTAACTGGGCTTACGATTTAACGCCATTGATGCATGCTCCGCTTAACATTCCACAAGTGGCATATGTAAGCCACCCTTATCCGCAAAAAAGATCTCAACCCTGGATTCCCCAGTGGGAGCGCGATTTTGGATTTGCCAGTGACGACTATCCGGTTATTGCCACAGAAATTGGTTTTATGCAATCAACCGATAAAGGCGCTCACATCCCTTGCATAGGCGATGAAGAATATGGACGTACACTGATGAAATACTTTAACGAGAAGGGTATTTCCTGGGTGGCCTGGTGCTTCGACCCAGATTGGTCGCCACAACTTATATCCGATTGGAAATATACACCCACCCGGTCCGGTAAATTCTTTAGAGATGTAATGCTTGGGAAAGAAAAATTGTAAATACTAAGCAACCATAAAATTAAGACCTGCCATAGAAATCCGTGGCAGGTCTTTTTTTTAAATGTTGCATAACAATTAATAAAGCTAAGCAGTTAAATTCCTGTAATATACAACCAGTACTGCTTTAGTAAAGAAATTAATAATTATATTTATTTAATAGTTGATAACTATTAAAAAAAAACCGAATTTTAGCGTTGTAAAGAACCGAATGACAATACCTGTACCTTCATACAACGATTTATTAAAAGAGAACAGAGAACTTAGGCAAACGCTCTCTGCCATAGATTCTTTCAGGCAAATTTACGAAAATGCCTGGAGCAGTTTAATCTTTGGATTCGTTCGCATCAATTGCGATAGTCAAATAATCGACATAAACCCTTACGGAACCAAACTGTTTGGCAAATCTTACAACGATTTAATAAACACCAACTTCCAGTCTTACTTTCAGGAAAACGTCTCTGAATATATCACACAAACTCTTAATAGAATAAGCCTGTCGAAAAGCATCAAACTGCATCTTCAGTTAAATGATGAAACTGTTTTTATGGCCACCTTTAACTTTAGCATTTTAGCTGATGGCCAATCTTCAGTAATGGTTATTTTGCAGGATATATCCGAATCTGAAAGAAACTTCCGCTTTCTTCTTGAAAAAGAATACCTTCTAATACAAGCTCAAAAAATTGCCAAATTTGGCCACTATGTGCTCGACATCCAAACGGGTATTTGGAATGGTTCGTCCGAATTGCTCAGGATTATGGGCGTATCAAAAAGTATAAAAACCGATGTCTCTCTCTGGTTGGCTTTAATCCATCCCGACGATAGAGAAACAATGAACGACTATTTCCTTAATAAGGTGGTAAAAGGAAAAGAGCCGTTTAATAAGGAATACAGAATTCTTCGCCCTTCTGATGGTGAAACCATTTGGGTTCATGGAAAAGGCGAATTGCAACTTAATAGTAAGGGCGAACCTATAAAAATGATTGGAACCATTCAGGATATCAGTGACCAAAAAGCCACTGAATATGCGCTGAATATATCAAAAGCGCTTTATCACGATTTGGTTGAAACCTCTCAGGACTTGGTTTGGCAATGCGACATTAAAGGTAACTACATATTTGTTAACCACGCCTGCGAAAACACCCTCGGATATACTCCCGATGAAATGATTGGCCATCATTTTACCGAATTTTTAGGCATGGCTCAAGTTGAAAAAGACCTAGGCGTTTTTTCTGAATTAATGCAGAAAGGTGTCATAACAGGACATGAATCGGTACATTATCACAAAAATGGCGATGCTGTTATTCTTTCGTTGAACATTAAAACCGTTGTAGATGTCAATGATAAAATTGTTGGGGTTAGAGGCACTGCCAGAAATATTACCGAAACTAAAAAAGCCGAGCAGCTACTGCACGAAAAAACGGAAGAGCTGGACAGATATTTTAATACCGCCCTCGATTTATTGTGTATGGCCAACTCAGAAGGTCGGTTTATGAGGGTGAACCCCGAATGGGAAAAGGTGTTGGGATACAAAATATCGGAACTCCTCAATCA
>CAZFTD010000123.1:0-10696 GCA_964521525.1 uncultured Marinilabiliaceae bacterium
TGCTCAAGGTTGGCATTTGTAAATGAATATTTTATCTCTTCACCGTTTTTTCTCTTCTGTTTCTATTATTACCAAAAGCCTTGATTCTATAGTGTTCTTAGTTTGATTCCAGATAAAAACTTTAGCAAAATGAAATAAGGCTTTCAATGTACCCTTTGTCGTTTTTCTTACTTTAATTTCTTCCCAGTCATCTTTGCTTAATGTATCACCATACTTTTCAACACGAATGCTTTGTTTCTTAGGTTTTACAAATGATGGCTTTCTGCCCTTGCCTGATTTGGGTGATGGAACTTCCAATATTGGTTGCTCAATGAATATATGTTGGTCTTTATGTATATCAAACATGTAGATATGACCGAGGTTATTAATTTTCTTGCCAGTTCCGGGTCATTGCCATATAATCCGTCACCTCTCCCGAAGTCAAATTCAACGCCAATCTTATTATGATGCTCAACAATCTCATACGCTATTTCTGTTTTGGTCTTAAACATCCGAAAGGCTTGCTGAATATCGGCCTTATCGCAACGCTCTGAGTCATTACACCAATCTTCCGGCAGGTAAAGACGGGCATCTGTCATTGACGCAAAATCGCCATTACTTAAACAACTCATCACAGCAACCTGACTATTGGCTAGTTTTCCAACATTCCCACAGTATTGCCAACTCACTCCAACGCTCTTATCGCCTTTTTTTACAGTCCCGGTTTCAATCAATGGTTAAACCTGTTAGTTTTTGTTTGGGAAGAAATTGGCTCGTTTGAATTGCTGACCTATCTATTACTTTTCGTTCATCCCAAATGGAATTGGTAATGAAATGCTGCATCTGGTAATAGTCCAAATCAATCTGATCTTCGCAAATCCTTTCGATGTTACGATGGCTACTTATGAAAACCCCATGGGTATAACTTTCAGCTTTGTCAAAGAATTTTGTTAAGCTTATTAAAAATACAAAGTATTTCGAAGGCAAACAAATAAGCACAAAAAACCAGGATTTACAGTTTATTGGTTGTAAACCCTGGTCAGTAAAATATAGTTCAATAATCAGAATTACTTAGAGTTGTATCCCCATTTAAGTAGGATGGAGCCCCATGTAAAGCCTGCACCAAAAGCTGCCAGAATAATGTTGTCGCCCTTTTTAAGTTGTTTCTCCCATTCCCACAAGCAGAGCGGAATGGTAGCAGCAGTAGTATTCCCATACTTCTGGATATTAATCATCACTTTGCTTTTATCAAGGCCCATTCGTTCAGCGGTGGCATCAATAATGCGCATATTGGCCTGATGAGGTACTAACCAGGCAAGGTCTTTTGCCTCTATTCCATGCTTTTTCATCATTTCAACCGACACATCGGCCATTCGTGACACAGCATATTTAAAAACATGCTTACCATCCTGATAGATATAATGTAATCTCTGGTCGATGGTTTCGTGCGATGGTGGCATAACAGAGCCGCCCGCTTCCATTTTCAGGTAGGTACGCCCAACACCATCACTTTGAAGAATGCTGTCGATAATACCCACATCTTCGGTGGTTGGCTCCAGCAGAACGGCTGCCGAGGCATCACCAAAAAGAACGCAGGTGTTTCGGTTGGTATAGTCTGTAATGGAACTCATTTTATCGGCACCAACCACAATTACTTTCTTTTTGGCTCCGGCTTCAATAAACTTTGAGGCTGTATCGAGGGCGTAAAGAAACCCTGAACAACCTGCATTCAAATCATAGCTATGTGCATTGCGAATCCCCAGTTTATCGGAAATTATATTGGCGGTAGCAGGGAAAACATGGTCGGGGGTTACCGTAGCACATATCAGTAAGTCAATCTCGTCAGGGGAAGTCCCTGTTTTTTCAAAAATCTGGCTGATGGCATGTACGGCCATATCGGACGATCCCTTTCGGTCTCCTTTAAGGATTCTCCGCTCTTTAATTCCCACACGGGTCATTATCCACTCATCCGACGTATCAACCATCTGGCTTAATTCGTGGTTGGTTAAAATATAATCGGGAGCATAACCGCCAACGGCAGTAATAACAGCACGTAGTTTATTCATCAGCTTTAGTTTTTAAACTTTTATATTAATTGGTTAACGAACCATTATTAAAACGGGTAAAATTCGCATAAACAGAAAGAAATCCCGCAAAATTCTCTATTATTTGAATACAAAAGGCCTTAAAAACAAATTTGCCCCTAATATGATTAGGGGCAAACATCATTCATTCAGACAATCCGGTTATGCTGTAACTTCTTTTTCAACAGCCAGTTTGCCTCTGTAATGACCACATTCGCCACAAACAGTATGCAGTCTGATGGCTGAACCACAATTTGAGCAAACGCCTAATGCAGGAACAGATGCTTTGTAATGGGTTCTTCTTTTGTCTCTCCGGGTCTTCGATGTTTTGTGCTTAGGATGTGCCATTTTTAAACCTCTTTACTTGTTTTTATCAATTAATTTCTTCAATTCACTCCACCTGGGGTCTGTTGTTTCTTCCTCCTCCTTTGTATAGGCAGGAGCCTCTTCAACCAGGTACTGTTTCAACTTTTGCAACATTTCAGGATTGCAGGCTGTTTTTCCATTCTTGTTGGCCGGATGCAAATGTCGGATGGGCAATGATGTAACAATTAAATCATAAATGAATTGCGCCAAGTTGAATTCATGCTCCTCGTGGGGCAAAACAATCACATCTTCCGCAGGTTCATCGTATTCCTCACCAAACTTAACATACAATTTGCCGTTGCAATTAACCGGAACATTAATTGGCTCAAGACAATTGTCGCAAACAGATTCAACCTTGCCCGAAATCTGAAAATCAAAAATCAGCATCTGGTTGCCCTTTGTCAATACAACATCAACCTTTACAGTCCCATTTTCATAGAGTGGTATTTCAAAAAGAGCAAAAAACTTACTATCGATGGCAAAAGCAAATTGATGCACTCCATCCTTAAGGCCTTTAAAGGCAATAGCATATTCTTTAAATCTTTTCAAGGTACCCTCTGGTAAAAACTTTGCAAAGTTATAAAAATTACCAGTTAACAAAAAAGTTTTTCCCAAATTTTACCTTAACAAAAATCCTAATTGGGGTTAAACGCTTACAAATGGGGAGAATTCTAAGTATAAAAATTTAATTTCAAGGCAGTTGCTTGTTTACAGATGCAGCCGGGATAAATAATCGGAATGTTGTTCCTTTTCCGGGAACGGAGTCAAAAATAAAAATTCGTCCGTTATGGTATTGCTCCACAATGCGTTGGGCTAAGGTTAACCCTAACCCCCATCCTTTTGCCTTTGTGCTAAAACCTGGCTTAAATGCAGTTTTTTGAACATTTCGCGACATTCCCTTTCCGGTGTCGCTTATGTCAATTCCAATTTCATCTTTTTGCCTGAACACTCTTATTTTAATGGAACCTTCTCCTTCCATAGCATCAATGGCGTTTTTACAAAGGTTCTCAATAACCCACTCAAACAGAGGCCTACTCATGAGAGCCGAAGCATTGTTGTTAGTTTCGTCGGTAAATGAAAACTGAACCAATCGCGATGTTCGTCGTTGGAGGTATTCTACCATTTTGTCAATTACTTCCACCAGATTTTCGTGCACCAAATCTGGCTTTGAACCAATCTTAGAGAATCGGGCGGTAATGGTTTGCAATCGCAAAATATCTTTACGCATTTCATCCACCAAAGAATTGTCCACTTTTTTCAGGTTCAGAACATCCATCCAACCCAGCAACGACGAGGTAGGAGTTCCTAGTTGGTGTGCTGTTTCGCGGGCCATACCAACCCAAACCTGGTCTTGCTCCCATCGGCGAGCCACACTGAAAGCCAGGTATGCAACGGCCATAAAAACAAAAATAATCATGAGTTGCACCATGGGAAACAGCCTGAGTTCTCTCGATAAAACAGAGTCGTTATAATAAATGTATTGTGTTTCTTGGTCGCTTACATGAACCAGAATAGGTTTACACTCCTTTTTCATTTTCAGAAGAACGCGACCGAGATATTCATCAGGATTTTTTTCGGGGATGCTGATATTGCGATGCCAAACAATTTGGTCGGTATCATCGGTAATAATAATTGGAATAGTGGTGTTGATGCGAAGAATCTCCAAAACAAGGTTCAACGCAGGCCCCAGTTCACCATCGGTAACCAGAAGCCGGTTGGCTTCGGCCCAAATTTCCATTTTTTTATCTTCCTCATTTCTCAGCTCCCCTGTAAGCCAACTGGTATAGAAAACCGAAAACGCACTGATAGCCAAAGCTCCCAAAATCAGCAGGAATTTCCACCATCGCTTTTTATTATAGATTTCCATACTTGTTGTTTTATTTGCCAACTTCAAAGAAATGATTAAACAGTTACCATTCTAAAGAGAATGTCGGCAACCAATTGCATGTCGAATGGTTTAAGCAAAAAGTCATCAACACCTGAATGTAATAACAAATTTCGGGTATCGTCGTTCAAATCGAATGAGCTGGCCATAACCACAACAGGGCAGGATGGATTTTTATCTTTGATGTCATTTACCAATGAATTGTCAGACAGGTGAATCATGTAGAAATCGATCAGTACCAGGTCGAATTCCGACTTGCTCAAAAGCTCCATGGCTTCATTTACCGATGAGGCCAACTTTAGGTCATATCCTATTTTTCGAAGCAGATTTTTAATAACCTTCTGGTTTAAGGTATTGTCTTCAATGGCCAAAATTTTCAAATCTTCAGGAACAGAGAGGGTTGTTAATCGCTCGCGAGCCATAATATCAGTAAAATTGCTGAGCAGAAAGTCGCGCAGCGTAGTCAGAGGAATGGGTTTTCGTAAATACACATCAGCACCCAAACGATGCGCGATGGTAGTATTGGATGCCTGAAAATCGCTGCTCTGAAGAATAATTAAGAACTCTTTATGAAGTTGATGGTTGTGTAACTCCTGGAGAAATTCGAGCCCGTTTAAGTCGTACCGGTGATCAATCACCAACAAATGATGAGTCTTTTCTTTTAAAATATCAATGGTTTCTCTGGCAGGTGGCAGAACCTTAAAATCGACACCCAAAGCAATAAAATTTCTTGAAATTACCTGAACCTGCAGAGGGTCGTCGGAAATAACCAAACTCTTAAGCTGGGCAAGTGAATAAATGCCTGAAAAATTCAGGTTCTTGGGAATTTTCTTGGTTTTGAGCGGCAGCGTAAAGTAGATTTCAGCACCGGGGTACTGAGGATCGGAGGATAAATCGGTTGGGCTTTTAGCTCCTATTTCGCCACCCATTAATAACACCAGATGTTTTGAAATGGTGGTACCCAATCCGGTGCCGCCATAACTGCGGTTAAGCTCCTGATTTTCCTGTGCAAATGGCTCAAATATCTTTTCAAGTTTTTCGGGCTTAATGCCAATTCCACTATCTTTTATTGAGAACCGAATAGCAGGGCCGCCATTAACCGTTTTTGATAAACTGGTGGCAATTTGAATGGTGCCAAACGGTGTAAATTTAATGGCATTGTTCAACAGGTTACTTAGCACCTGCTTTATTCGCAGTGGGTCACCAATAAAATCGGCAGGCAAAGGTTCGTTAAAAGCAGTTGTTATAATGATTTTCTTTTCACGGGCCGAAGGCAAAAACTCTTTTATGAGCGACTCCACCTCATCCTTTAAGTTAAATGGAATCGACTCAATTTCAAACTTACCGGCTTCTAATCGCGAATAATCCAAAATATCGTTAATAAGCCCCATCAGGGTTTCGGCCGACCGCTTGGCTATAACCGTCATTTCCCGTTCGTGTTCGGGTAAGGCCGGTGAGTTAATTAACATGTCCACCATTCCCATAATACCATTAAGCGGGGTTCGCAACTCGTGGCTTATGCTAGAAATAAACCCTGATTGAAAGCCACCCAACTTTTTCTCGTCTGGCTTTGTATAGGATGTTAGCTCGTGATATGTTTCGATAAACAGTTTCTCGCTTTGAAGGAAAAATGGGATTTTATCATTAAAAAACACCCGCTCATTGTTGGTGGCATCAATAACAATATAGCGCATACCTTTTGCTGACACCTGGTACTTATCCTTGATTCTGAAACGTGAAAACAATAAACTTTCGCTCAAAACTCTGCCAAGCACAACATCTTCATCCTCTAACTGAAATAGCTTTATAGCAGCTTTATTAATTTGCCTTACCCGATGGTTTTTATCCATAAGAATAATCCCGGTGGGCAGGTAATGTAAAACTTTTGTAAGGGCAAGCTCCGATTGTTCCAAGCGCTCCTTTTCAAGAGTCTGGTTGCGCTTTTGTGAAACAAAAAAAGCAATTATTAATCCGATGATAAAAAGTGTAACAATCCCATACAGCGCAGAAATTTGCCATTGATAAGAGTGGGTGTACACGTAAAAATTAGACGCCAATAACGCCAGAATACCTAATGCGGCTAATGCTAAAAGATTTTTCATTAAAGTCCCGATTCCTGTTAAAGCCGGATAAACATACTAAAATTTATCTGTACTTTTCGTCTTTATTTAGTAAGATGCTGATATAACTGTTGTAGCGGGTAAATGCAATCTCCTTTTCTTCAACTGCTTTTTTAACAGCGCACCCCGGCTCGTGCAGGTGGGTACAGTTGTGAAACTGACACAAATGAGATACATTAAAAATTTCTCTGAAGAAATGATACAACTCCTCCTTTTCAATCATAGTTAGTCCAAATCCTCTTATTCCGGGGGTGTCAATAATATACCCTCCAAACGAAAAGGGATGCATCTCGGCAAAAGTTGTGGTGTGCCGGCCAGTATTGTTCTGCTCCGAAATATTGCCCGTTTTAAGGTTTAAGCCCGGCTCCAACCTGTTAATGAGCGTACTCTTGCCAACTCCGGAGTGCCCGGCTATCAGCGTCACTTTATCTATCAGCAGATTCCTGACCTCATCAAGATTTTCCTGCTTTTTAGCCGATACTGCCATGGTTTGATAGCCAATTCGCTCGTAAACTTCGCGTAGCTGTTTTAGTTCTTCCTGATGTTTATAATCGTATCGGTCAACCTTATTGAACAATAAAATTACAGGGATATTAAATGCCTCGGCAGAAGCCAGAAACCGGTCAATAAAAACAGTAGTAGTAATGGGATAATTTACTGTAACCAGCAAAACTGCCTGATCGATGTTGGCTGCGAGTATTTGTGTTTGCTTGGAAAGGTTGGTGGCTTTACGTATAATGAAATTTTTCCGCTCATGAATGTCATTTATTACGCCACTTCCTGTAACCGAATCCATTTCGTAAGTCACCTTATCACCCACTGCAACAGGATTGGTACTGCGTAACTCATCCAACCGGAATTTTCCTTTAATCCGGCAAGGAACAGGGTCTTCGCTGTTACTTTTAACAATGTACCAGCTCCCTGTGGATTTAATTACAATACCTTCTTTCAAAACAGTACAATTTTGTTCAAAATTAAATATTTCCAGCTTATTACCATTCGTTACCAGTCATTTTTGATTATTTTTTCTTCAAAAAGCGAAAAATTGAATTTTTTTATAGCAAAAACATCAGTTGGTCAGATTAATAATACATGTCGTCAAATTATCAATTGACTATTTGATAATGAACAGTAATTTTGGTCTTTGTTGATAACAAAATGTTAATGAATGTTTTGATTGTTAAATTTCTTTTGTAAATTTCCCACAGTTAGTATTTCATAAAAATTATGTTAGTCTGATAGCTTAATGATAAGAATCTTTTAGACAATTGAAAACTATGAACACCTTAATGGTATGTGGGTTAGTGCAGATTGAGAATAAAACTTTCGAAGAAAAAGAAAGAAGGAATGAATGAGTATAAGAACCCCGGCGTAACCGAACAAGATTTATTGGCAGAAAACCGACGTTTAAAACATCTGTTAAACAAAATGTCGGGTTTAGGATTGTCAACCTCATCTTTGAGCAATTCACCAACCGATTCCAACCATTATCTCCCAATATCAATATCCCAAATATTAATCTCTGACCAGCCATTTGACCAGCGCATTGATGCTGTTCTTCAATACCTTGGAGAGTTTACCGATGTGAGCCGCGTTTATATTTTTGAGGATATTCTAAACGGAAAAGCCTGCCAAAATACTTACGAATGGTGTAATCAGGGCGTTGCTTCTCAAAAACAATTGCTGCAAAGCATCATGTATGAAGATGTTCCCTCGTGGATAGAAATTTTGGAGCGCGATGGAAGAATTACAGCCAACAATATTTTTACACAATTACCTGCTGACCTTATCCCCGTATTGGATAGCCAGAATATTAAATCGCTTTTAGTTTTCCCGCTTCTTATTGGCAATCAGCGATTTGGGTTTATTGGTTTCGACGAGTGCAGCTATCACCGGCAATGGCTCGAAGTGGAGATGGCTCTATTAGCTACAGCCTCTCATCTGCTTGGCAACGCCTTTCAGCAAAACAGAGCCATCAATCAAATTAACAACAGTCTCAACATTCAGAAATTTCTATACCGGATAGCTTCTTCCCTGAATAACCCTGAAGCCCTTGAGGAAACCATGGATTCGGTTGCCAAAGAATTTATCGGCACATGGAATTTATCGATGGTGGCCATTTATCATCTTGAAAACCAAAACTCTGACGATTTAACACTTTTTTCAAGTGCTTTTAGAAATGGAAATGGTTACGCTTTCCCTCAAAAAATAACCATCACCTCTTTTGATTCAATGCCGGTTTTCCCTCAAATGGTTTCCACCTCAATTAACAGCGCCATTGCCGGTTGTATGGGCGAAGACCTTACAGGTTACGGTTTCCCCGGGAAAAATGGCAAGATTATTGGAACTTGCTCTCAAAACGGGATTAACGGCGTTGTGGTACTTATTTGGAATAGCGAAATTAAAAGTTGCCCGGTTACCGCTGGTGTAATGGAGACTTTTTCAGGATTAATTGCAAGGGCATTCGACCATCGGATTACCTACCGCCAAAACAAGGAGCAACACAAACAAATTCTTGAAATTAACCGGCAACTGGTTGAGAAGGAAAGCTTCTTAAACAGCATCATCACTTCTGCGCCTGTTGGAGTTATTCTGGTAAAAAACAGAGTTATTCAGTATGTAAACGACCATGTTTTAATTTCAAGCAACTTTTCAAAAGAAGAGTTGCTGGGTAAGAACATTTCTGATATGTACGTGGCTGGTTATGAAAAACCGGACGAAGTCAAGCGTTTTTATAAAGAAATTGAGGAGACAGGAATCAGCTCAATTGATACGGTTCTGAGGAGAAAGGACGGAACGCCCTTATACTATAACATTATTGGCACTCCGGGCCCACATTTTGAAGAAGAAAAGTATGTTTTATTAATCGGTCAGGATTTAACCAAGATAAAACAAACCGAGACCAGCCTTCGCGAGAGCGAGGAGCGAAATAAAAGAATTCTGGAAGCTACCATTGACGGTATTTTTATAATGAGCGACCCGGGAAAGCTCGAATATGTTAATCATTCGGGATGTGAACTTACCGGTTATTCGCGCGAGGAACTTACTAAAATTAGTCTGGAACAACTTTTCCCCGAAAAACAAAACCTCACCGATTTTCTTAAGATTTTTAATCAACTCCGCCGGGGTAAAGATTACCGGGGCGATACCCAATTGCGCCACAGCAACGGCTCATCGTTGTTTGTAGAAATTTATGGTACCACCATCACTTTAGAACAAAAAACTCATTATTATTTTAATATTCACGACATTACCCGCCGTAAACAAAACGAGGCGGCGTTGATGCTCAGTGAGAAAAAATTCCGGTCACTTTCAGAAAACCTGCCCGATTGTGTTGTGCGCATCAACAAAAGTGGTCTTGTAACTTACAGTAATTCGTTGTTTATTAATCTTTTTAATCTTCATCAAAACGAAATTAATGGCCGAAACGTGTTTCATATTGATGAATTGCCCCGCGACATTTCTGAGCAGTTCCGGATTGCCCTCATCGATGTTTTTGGCAAAAAGAAAATGGTGCAGTTGGAATTCAACGTTGTTAAAGGCCATGATTCCATGACTTTTGACTGGTCGTTGTCGCCCGAACTCGACCTGAACGGACAATGTGTTTCATTGCTGGGCATTGGCCGTGATATTACCCACCGTAAAAAAGTTGAGAAGGAACTGCTTTTGGCCAAAGACCGTGCTGAAGCTGCAGACAGGTTGAAATCGGCTTTTCTGGCCAATATGAGCCACGAAATCAGAACTCCGCTTAACGCTATAGTAGGATTCTCCAATTTGCTGAGCCAAACTGACCCTGAGTCGGGCGACAGAGACGAGTATATTTCACTCATTAACAAAAGCGCCGATAGCCTGATGGCCCTAATTAACGATATTATTGATATAGCCAAAATTGAAAGCGGCCATTTAATTATATCGAAAAAACCGGTCGATGTAAACCAGCTTATTCTTCCCATATTTAAGACTTATCAAAAGCGGGTCGACCATCATTTTAAAGGAAAAGTAAGAATTAATCTGGCTAAACCGGCCGATGCCGATCCTATCTTTGTAGAAGCTGATCCCGCACGACTGTTGCAGGTTTTGAATAATCTTCTCGATAATGCCATTAAATTCATTCACGAAGGTTTTATTGAGCTGGGCTATGTTTATAAAGACAACCAGATTCGTTTTTATGTAAAAGATACAGGCATTGGCATTGCTCCTGAAAATCAGGAAATGGTGTTCAATGCCTTCAGGCAGGAAGAAGAAACCACACCTAAAAAATA
>CAZFTD010000124.1:0-10555 GCA_964521525.1 uncultured Marinilabiliaceae bacterium
GGCGAAAACCTGTTTTACCTCCCGGTGTATAGGCATCATCGGAACGCAACCGTTTATTGGCGGTATAATGGTTTACCATGGAATCCATGTTACCAGCCGTTACACCAAAAAAAAGGCGGGGAGTTCCCAGTTTTTTAAAATCGCGTAAATCGTCGCGCCAGTTTGGCTGTGGTACAATGGCCACTTTTAAACCCATTGATTCGAGCAAACGCCCAATTACCGCTGTTCCAAATGCCGGGTGGTCAACGTAGGCATCGCCCGAAAAGAGAATAACATCGGGCTGGTCCCATCCCAACTTCTCCATTTCTTTCAACGAAATTGGCAACCAGCTATGAATATTTTCGTTTGGCTTCAATTTTTTTTTAGTACAAAGATATCTTTTTTTCAGTCATTGTTTTTACAGTATCTTATTTGAATTGTAAGTGTTAGACAGGATTAATGGTTAGTACATAATTTAATTCCGGATTTTTTTTGTTAATTTGACTCCAATTTTGGAAAAGTATATTATAATTTTTCATAATTTTAAACCCAATGTTAACTTTGTAGAGTTAATTAAATAACATGGTTAATCCAAATATAGATCTGGTAGTTAAACTTGAAGAGAAAATTGACCGGTTGGTTGAGCGTTATCACACTGAGAAAGAGGAGAACAAAATTTTACGTGGTCAGATAACTCAATTAACCCGACAACTCGAAGAGGCATCTTCATCCTATTCCCAACTTGAGGAACGGTTTAATAATTTAAAGATTTCCAAGTCTTTAGAGGCTTCAAGTGAAGATGTACATGAAACTAAGGTCAGGATAAACCAAATAGTGCGGGAAATTGATAAGTGTATAGCTCTGTTAAATCGTTAATAACGCCATATGGACGATAAACTTTCTATAAGGGTGAACGTGGCCGACCGGTATTATCCACTACGTGTTGAACGGGATGATGAGGAAAGGATAAGAAAAGCTGCCAGGTTAATTAACGAAAAGGTTTTGCAGTATAAACAACGGTACAACGACAAAGATGTTCAGGATTTTCTGGCCATGGCTGCTTTGCAATATGTAATTAAAGCGCTTGAAGTGGAAAACAGTCATGATGCAGCACCTGTTTTGGAAGCCGTTTCTATATTGGACCAAAAACTGGAGAACATTTTAGCAGAAGAATAGTCTTATTTTATAGAGCACCCGCATTTTTTCCTTGAAACAAGCAACAACCGGTTGTTTGTGATGATGTTTTATCAGGGAGAAGATGCTTTTTTTATATATATAACTTAAAATGTTTAATAATGGAAATAGTAATAGGCGTTATTGCTTTTTTTGCTGGTGGATTGATTGCCTGGCTTATAATAGTTAAGGCATTACAATCGCGTTCGCGGAAAATAATACGCGAAGCTGAGGCAGAAGCAGAAGTGATAAAGAAAGATAAAATCCTTCAGGCAAAAGAGAAATTTCTGTATTTGAAAGCAGAACATGAGAAAGAAATTAATAACCGGAATGCCAAAATACTGGTAATTGAAAACAAACTGAAACAAAAGGAAACTGCCATATCGCAGAAATTTGAAGAGATTCAACGCAAAAGTAAGGAAGTTGATACCATTCGTGAAAATCTGACTTCACAAATGGAATTGGTTGAGAAGAAAAGTGACGAATTAGATAAGTTACACAAGCAACAGGTCGATAAACTTGAATCAATCTCAGGTATTTCGGCTGAGGAAGCCAAAGAGTTACTTATTGAATCGCTTAAAAATGAAGCGCGTACCGAAGCTATGTCCTATATCAACGATATTGTTGATGAAGCAAAAATAAATGCCAATAAAGAAGCTAAGAGAATTGTTCTGAATACCATACAAAGGGTGTCTACTGAAACGGCCATTGAGAATTCGGTGACCATTTTTCACATTGATTCAGATGAGATTAAAGGTCGGATTATTGGTCGTGAAGGTCGAAACATCAGAGCGCTTGAAGCTGCCACCGGCATTGAAATTATTGTGGATGATACACCCGAGGCCATTGTGCTTTCAGGCTTTGACCCCATGCGTCGCGAAATAGCCCGTTTGGCCTTACATCAGCTTGTAACCGATGGCCGTATTCACCCGGCTCGTATTGAAGAGGTAGTGAACAAAGTTCGCAAGCAGGTTGAAGAAGAAATTATTGAAACCGGTAAGCGTACAACTATTGATTTGGGAGTGCATGGTTTACATCCTGAATTAATTAAGCTGGTGGGTAAAATGAAATACCGCTCATCTTACGGTCAGAACCTGCTTCAGCACAGCCGCGAAACAGCCAATCTTTGCGCCATTATGGCAACTGAATTGGGTTTAAATGCTAAAAAAGCCAAAAGAGCCGGTTTGCTGCACGATATTGGCAAGGTTTCAGATGAAGACCCCGAATTACCACACGCTATTTTGGGTATGAAACTGGCCGAAAAATATAAAGAAAAGCCGGATATCTGCAATGCCATTGGTGCTCACCACGATGAAGTGGAGATGACCACATTGATTGCCCCCATTATTCAGGTTTGCGATGCTATTAGTGGTGCTCGTCCGGGTGCCCGCCGTGAAGTAGTTGAAGCATATATTAAGCGTTTAAAGGATTTAGAAACCCTGGCACTGAATTACCCCGGTGTGCTTAAAACATACGCCATTCAGGCCGGACGCGAATTGCGGGTTATTGTTGGCAGCGAAAAGGTGACCGATAAAGAGGCCGAAGAATTATCGTTTGATATTGCCAAGAAAATACAAACCGAGATGACCTATCCCGGACAGGTGAAAATAACTGTAATAAGGGAAACACGAGCCATTAGTTTTGCAAAATAATCAGACGAATAGATAATAAAGGAGGAGGCTGTCATTTTTTGGCAGCCTTTACTTTTTAGACTGCACCCAAATTAATGAAGAAGGCAAAAAATAAAATGCTTACTTTTGTTACTTTAATAGAGTTGTATGAGCAAAATTGAAAATAAACATGTATTAGTTACCGGAGGAGCCGGTTTTATTGGCTCAAACCTTGTTGGTATGCTATTAAAACAAAACAACCAGGTAACTTGCTTAGATAATTTCTCAACCGGAAAACGTGAAAATATTTCAGAATTCTTAACCAATCCTGCTTTTAAACTGATTGAAGGTGATATTAGAGATCTTAATACCTGCATAGAAGCTACCAACGGCGTTGAAATTGTTCTGCATCAGGCTGCTTTGGGGTCGGTTCCTCGGTCGATAAAAGACCCTATCACCACCAATGAAGTGAATATCAGTGGTTTTTTAAATATGTTGGTTGCCTCGCGCGACAATGGTGTAAAACGCATGGTGTATGCTGCCAGTAGTTCAACCTATGGCGACAGCAAGGAGATGCCAAAAATTGAAGAGCGTATTGGAAATCCATTGTCGCCTTACGCTGTAACCAAATATGTTAACGAATTATATGCATCAGTATTTGCCAGCACATATAAAATGCAACTTGTGGGACTGCGATATTTTAATGTTTTTGGCCCAAAGCAAGACCCTCATGGTGCTTATGCAGCAGTCATTCCTTTGTTTATTAAGAATCTGATATCGGGAGTTTCACCGGTTATTAATGGCGATGGAAACTATTCGCGCGATTTTACCTACATTGCTAATGTGGTGCAGGCCAATCAACTGGCAGCAATGGTTGATAACCGACTGGCTATTAATACTGTTTACAATATTGCCTGTGGAGCGCGTACTACCCTTAATGAATTGGTTGAAATACTGAGAAATCTTTTGTCGGCCTACAATCCGGAAATTGCTAAAGTTGAAATTGTTCATGGGCCCGAACGCCTGGGGGATATACCACATTCGTTGGCATCTATTGATAAAGCTCGCCAATTGTTAAATTATAACCCCACACATCAGCTCAAAGACGGTTTAACTGAAGCTATTGGCTGGTATTGGGAAAACCTGAAATAAAAAGTGACTGTTTAAATTTAGTTTTCTGGTTTTATTTAGACTATAACAAGTTTTGACTTGTGTTCAGGTTCATTGAAAACAGACAGAAGCCAGCAGTTTTTTAGCTCTTAGGTACTAGATCCTAGCAACTAATGCCTGACAGCTAATAATTTTTGTATTATCCCAATACTCGGGGCATCGCGTCTGAAAAATTTTATATAACAGCTTTTAACGACAAAAGTGCAAACAGAAAATAATAAAGAACTATCAAACGAAAATTGATTTATGGCTAAAACAGCGTTGATTTCCGGGGTAACCGGTCAGGATGGTGCCTATTTATCGGAATATCTGTTAAAGAAGGGGTACATAGTGCATGGTATTAAAAGGCGCAGTTCAATGTTTAATACCGATAGAATCGACCATATCTATCAGGATCCGCATTTAGAAAACAGAAATTTTATTCTTCATTACGGCGATTTAACCGACTCAACCAACCTGATTCGTATTATTCAGGAAACACAGCCCGACGAGATTTATAATCTGGCGGCCATGTCGCATGTTGGTGTTAGTTTCGATACACCGGAATACACCGCCAATGCTGATGGTATTGGTACTTTGCGTTTTCTGGAGGCAATTCGGTTGCTGGGGTTAAAGGATAAAACCCGGTTCTACCAGGCCTCAACATCAGAGTTGTACGGACTGGTTCAGGAGGTACCCCAATCGGAGCGCACACCTTTTTATCCACGCTCTCCCTATGCTGTAGCTAAACTTTATGGTTACTGGATTACGGTTAATTATCGCGAAGCATATAACATGTATGCCTGTAACGGTATATTGTTTAACCATGAATCACCAATCAGGGGCGAAACTTTTGTTACCCGGAAAATTACCCGCGCTGTGGCGCGCATTGGATTAGGATTGCAGGAAAAACTGTTTTTAGGAAATTTATCTGCCAAGCGCGACTGGGGTCATGCCAAGGACTACATAAAGGCCATGTACCTGATTCTTCAGCAGGATAATCCCGATGATTATGTTATTGCTACCGGAATTACCACCGAAGTGCGCGATTTTGTTAGAATGGCTTTCGCATTCATTGGTTGTAACATCGAATTCAGAGGTGAAGGTGTTGAAGAAAAAGGGTATATAGTGGAATGTAATATGTCAGAATATCAGCATTTAATGAATAAATGTGTAGTAGAAGTTGACCCCAGGTATTTCCGGCCAAGTGAGGTTGAATTGCTTATAGGCGATCCATCAAAAGCTAAAACCAAACTGGGCTGGGAGCCCAAATACGACCTTAAAGCTCTGGTTGATGATATGATGGCTTCGGATATAAAGCTGATGCAGAAAGAAAAGTATTTGGGCGAAGGCGGTTATCGAACTTTAAATTATTTTGAATAATGGATTTTGGCAGTAAAATATATATCGCCGGTCATAATGGTTTGGTTGGCTCGGCCATAACGGCTGAACTTCGAAAGCAGGGATACCATAACTTGGTTCTTCCATCGAGGGAAACGCTTGATTTGTTGGATCAGGTGCAGGTTAATAAGTTTTTTGAAACTCAAAAACCCGAGTATGTTTTTCTGGCTGCAGCCAAAGTGGGAGGCATTATGGCCAATAATATTTACAGGGCCGATTTTATTTATGAGAATCTTCAAATTCAGAATAATATTATTCATGCCGCCTGGAAAAATGGTGTTAAAAAGCTTTTATTTTTGGGTAGCTCATGTATTTACCCCAGAGAATGTCCTCAGCCTATGAAGGAAGAATATTTGCTGACATCTCCTTTAGAGTACACCAACGAACCTTATGCCATTGCCAAAATAGCCGGGATTAAGCTGTGCGAATCGTATAATATTCAGTATAATACTGATTTTATTGCAGTAATGCCTACCAATCTTTACGGGCAAAACGATAACTACAATTTGCATCATTCACATGTTTTGCCGGCCTTAATCAGAAAAATGCATCTGGGAAAATTGCTGTTGAGCAACAATTATGAAGCCATTAGAACCGATTTAAACCGGCGCCCTATGCAGGGGATTAACTCCAATGCGTCTAACCATGAAATTGACAACCTTTTGGAAACCTTCGGCATTTTCAGAGTGACTGATAATGTTGAAATAAAGCTTTGGGGTAGTGGAAATCCTCGACGCGAGTTTCTGCATTCGAGCGATTTGGCTAAAGCTGTTATTTTTGTTATGAATAACATCAGTTTTAAAGATATTGTGAAAGAGCGAAACATGGTAGAGGTTAGAAATACCCATATTAACATTGGCTCGGGCGAAGATTTATCGATTAGCGAACTTTCTGATTTGGTTAAGCGTATAACCGGTTTTAATGGCTCAATTACCTGGAATCCGGAAAAGCCCGATGGTACATACCGGAAATTGATGGATGTATCGCGTCTGAAAGCAATGGGTTGGAAACAGGAGATTTCACTTGAGGAGGGCATTCAACAGGTTTATAAAGATTATTGTAATGCTGTTTAACATTTGTTTTATTGATTGGAATATTTAATTTTGCCATTTGTCGAAACTGATAATGAATATTAAAACCCCCAAAAAAAACTTTTATGCGTAAATTATTGAACTTATCAGCCTTGGTGCTCATGCTTATTGCTGTTTTTGCCTGTAGCAAATCGAAAGATAAAAAGGAAGTTGATGCTGCAGATCCTATTTTAACCATTACCGCACCGGCTAATGATTTCCAGTTTATTAAAGGTGGAAACAACTATATGCGATTTTCAGCAACCGCCAGCGACGATTTGGCCCTGAGTAAACTCGTTGTTAGTCTGGCTTGGGTTGGCGTTACCAAAAGCTCAGAATTTGATAGCAATGGTACTGTAACTTCAACTTTTGACCCATGGGCACCGGCTGCTCAAACTTTTAACTTAACCGGTAAAAACTGGACTTTTACCAATGAACAATTATTTGGTTCACCAATTCCTGATAATATAAAAAGCGGGTTCTACCGTATAACCTTTCAGCTGACTGATGCTGCCAACAAGAGCGTTTCTGTGGAGAGAGTAGTTGAAGTATTGTAAGCAATAAATTTGATGATATTAAAGAAGGGTCGGGCAGGCCCTTTTTTTATACCTCAATTTTTTTATTACTTTCACTTGTGTAAATATTAGTTAATGAATTGGTCATGTGGAACCTGCTTTATAAACGGGCTGGCATCCATGATAGACATGCGCTTTTATCTTACATCTAAAATTCTAACGATCTAATTATGAATCATAATTTCGACCAAATTATTAACCGCGATAACACCCGCGCTATTAAACTGGAGTTTAGAGAAAGAAATTTTGGGAATGCCGATGTGTTGCCACTTTGGGTGGCCGATATGGATTTTGCTGCTCCGCCGGCTGTTCAGGAGGCTTTATTAAGCCGTTTTAACCACCCTGTTTATGGCTATACCAATAGGCCTCAACCTTTTTTTGATGCCATAACCGGTTGGTTGCAGCGACGTTATAACTGGGAGATTCCTTCATCGTGGGTCGATTTTTCTCCGGGTGTTGTTCCCAATCTTGGATTGGCTGTTCAGGCTTTTACAAACCCGGGCGACGGAGTGGTGATTCAGCCACCGGTTTATCCTCCGTTTTTTGGAGTGGTTACTGATTTTGGCCGAAAAGTGATTGAAAATCCTCTGATTGAAACAGAAGATGGCTATAAAATTGATTTTGAACATTTTGAAAAAGTAACAGCCCATCCTGATACTAAGTTATTCCTATTATGCCATCCACATAATCCGGTTGGTAGGTTATGGAACGAAGATGAGCTTCGGCAAATGGGTGAAATCTGTATCAAAAACAATGTCATCATCATTTCAGATGAAATTCACTGCGATTTAACTTTATTTGGTCATGTTCATAAACCTCTGGCAACATTAAGCCACGAAATATCCAACATCACCATAACCTGTATGGCTCCCAGCAAAACATTTAACCTTGCCGGATTCAGCACCTCGTATATGATTGCCGAAAATTCAAAGTTACTGCAGGGAGTTCGCTCGCTGATTCATGGTTATCATTTGCACATGGGCAATACTTTTGGTCCTGTGGCATTGGAAGCTGCTTATAATCACTCCGAAGAATGGCTCGAAGATTTGAAGCAATACCTGGAAGGTAATGTTAATTTGGTTGTTGACTTTGTTAAGGACAATATGCCCGAAGTTAAAGTTAGAAAACCCGAAGCTACATATTTATTGTGGATGGATTTCAGGGAGTGGGAGTTGGAGTCTCCAGAATTAAAGCAATTTATGATACAAAAAGCTGGGTTGGGATTAAACGACGGACCATCTTTTGGACTTCAGGGCAAGGGCTTTCAGAGAATGAACGTAGCCAGTCCACGAAGCATTATTCAGCAGGCTTTGAATCAATTATATGAGGCCAGAAAAGCCTTGAAATAAGTTTGTTTTGAAAATTCTTGTTATCCCCGATTCTTTTAAAGGCTCTTTATACGCCAATGAAGTAGCCACTGCCATTGAGCAGGGAGTTAAATCTGTTTTGCCCAAGGCTGATTGCTGTTGTATTGGTTTGGCCGATGGAGGCGAGGGTTCGCTCGATTTATGGCTTACCATCACTAAAGCAGGGGAGGTAAGTCTGGAAGTGAGCAATGCATACGGGCATCTGATTTCAGCCCGATATGGGTATAATCCTGTAAATAATGTGGCCTTTATAGAGGTTGCTCAGGCATCTGGTTTGGCAGGGATTAACATCCATGAGTTAAATCCCATGGTGGCATCATCATTTGGTACAGGTCAATTAATAAAACACGCTTTATCTCGCCATCCTAATACCATCATTTTAGCCATGGGTGGCACAGCTACCATCGATGGCGGAACCGGCTTATTGCAGGGCATGGGATGTAAATTCACCAATAAGGAGGGCTATGTTATTCAATCTGACATTAATCCTTTAATTAACTTTGAGCAGGTTAGTTTGGAGATTGTTCAGGAACTTCAAAAAGTGAACTGGCTGTTATTGACCGATGTTACCAATCCTTTAACCGGTTATTATGGTGCCGCAAAGGTTTTCGGACCCCAGAAAGGCGCCAACGCTACTATGATAGAAATGCTTGATATCAGACTAAATGATTGGATGGATTATTTGGTTGGCAAAGGTGGACGTGATGTTAGATGCAATAACGGTGCTGGTGCTGCCGGTGGAATGGGCCTTCCATTTTTATCATTTTGCAATTCGCAGGTGTGTTCAGGTTTCGACTGGTTTTCAGAAGCTTTGGGTTTAACAAGTTTGATAAGTCAATCGGATGTGGTTATTACCGGAGAAGGTATGATTGATAACCAGACCAAAATGGGGAAGGGGCCTGGAAAAATTGCATTGTTAGCACGAGAAGCTCATAAACCCGTTATTGCAATTACAGGTAAAAATAAGGGTGAATCTGAATTATTCGATGCGGTTTTTCAATTAACCAACGATTTGGTGGATACAGATACAGCCATCAGAAATGCAAAAGAATTGTTAATTAAGGCTGGAGCCGATTGCGCACGCTTTATCGATGGATAAGCTTTCAGGCCTTGCGTTTTAACACAGGCAGCAGAAAAACAGCTGTTAAAATAATTAACGTTCCAGCATAAAACCCGCCCGACATGTATTCAGAATCACCAAAGATTAAGAAAGCCAGAAGAATTCCATAAATAGGTTCCAGATTAATCGTTAAAACTACTGTGTAAGCCGATAAGGTTTGCATTACCTTGGTGCTGGCCATAAAGGCATAAGCCGTACAAACAATTCCCAAAATCAGCAGATAAATCCAATCGCTTAAAATTGGAAACGATAACTGAGGCACAGAGGAGCCGCTCAATAAAAGAAACATCGAAACACCCAGAAAGCCACCAGCCATCTCATAAAAGCTAATGGTAATTGGATGATTGTTGCGCACTAAAACTTTATTGAGTACTGTAAATAACCCGGCTAAAAAGGCCGAAATTAAACCAGTAATTATTCCACTAATGTAATTTGGCTCAAACTGGAAAATGATATACAGTCCAATAATTATAACAACACCGGTAAAAACTTCGAACCATGATAAAGGGCGGCGCACAAATGCAGGCTCCAGAAAGCTCGTGAAAAGCGTAGTAGAAGCCAGGCATCCCAACGCCACTGAAATGGTTGAGATTTTTATGGAATGGAAAAAGGTAATCCAATGAAAAGCCACAATAAAACCTACTCCTATAAAAATGAGCAACATCTTAAAACTAACCGCAAACTTTTTATCCGATAGTTTGAGAATTACAGCCAAAGCGACAAAGGCAATTAGCATTCTGTACCAAACTAATTGTACAGCATCGAGGGTTATTAGCCTGCCTAAAATGGCCGTAAAACCATAAATAAAAACAATAAAATGCAGTTGTAGCAGGTGCTTTCTTATTTGGTTCATTCTTTAAAAATTGGAGCATAAAAGTGCAAAATATTATTTATGGCACGATGGCTTAATTTGATTTTTGTACCTATTATTTTTGTTGCCATGTTATTATATTGAAAAAAAATGATATTTTTAACTATGGTTTGATTGTTAGTGGCAAGCACTAATAACTAACTGTGGTAAAGGATTGGTTTATTAAACCTTTGTATTGGAAGAGTAATGCAATTGTTTTGGTGGCCGGCTAAAAACCGAGAAATTCCACCCATAGGATAG
>CAZFTD010000125.1:0-10450 GCA_964521525.1 uncultured Marinilabiliaceae bacterium
TGTGGTACTAACCGATTTTAAGTTGTATAATCAAAGTGTAAAGATTGGAGAGAAAAAAAATGGACATATAGTACTAAATAAAGCCATTCACGAGACTTCAGAAATCAGTCTGAGGCATAATCAAAATGTGTTTTCAATTGAATTTTCAGCGCTGAACTATTTTCAACCCGAAAGAACCCGCTTTAGGTATATGCTTGAGGGTTTTAACAATCAGTGGATAGAAACCGATGCGCGCAACAGAGTGGCTACTTACACAAATTTGAATCCCGGAACTTATATTTTCAGAGTAAAAGCCACAGCCAGCGATGGCAGTTGGGGCAATGAAGAAACAACATTGCTGGTGAAAGTAATTCCACCATTTTATGCAACACCTTTGGCTTATGCTATTTACTTCCTTTTTTTTGTGTCACTTGTTTTATTACTGGTTATTATCATTCGCCGAAGAGCAAAAATGCACTATTTACGCGAGCAGGAAAAGTTGGAATATCGGCGAATGCGCGACCTTGATGATATGAAAATCAGGTTCTTTACCAATGTAAGTCATGAATTCAGAACGCCGCTTACATTGATAATTACGCCACTGGACAAAATAATCAAACAAATAAAAGATATTGAAATACGCGAACAACTGGAAATGATTCAACGCAATGGCCGAAGGTTGCTAAACCTTGTCAATCAATTGCTCGATATTCGAAAACTGGAGGTCGACCGCTTATCGCTGAACTTAAACTATGGCAATGTGGCCCAATTTCTGGAAGAGTGTTTTAATTCGTTTTCCGATCTAATGGAAAGCAAACAGATTTCTTCCCTCTACGAATCGAACATAAGCGAATATCTGGTAAATTTTGATCAGGATAAATTGGAAAAGATTCTTTTTAATCTGATGTCGAACGCCATAAAGTTTACCCACGAAAAAGGAAATATTTTTTGCCGGGTTAACAGGTTTCAGTTTGGCGACGATGGTTTTGTTGACGCATTCAATGGCCACGAGTATCTGGAAATTCAGGTTGAGGACGATGGTATTGGCATAGCCCCCGAAAAGCAGATCCATATTTTTGACCGGTTTTATCAGGTTGAGCAGGATACATCCATCATTAACCAGGGCAGTGGCATAGGTTTGTCGTTATCGCAGGAGTTTGTTAAAATGCACAATGGAACCATTCAGGTTGAAAGTGAAGTTGGCAAAGGCAGTAGGTTTATTGTACGACTGCCATTAACGGTTCAGTCTGTTTCCATAGAAACGCAAGCCGTTGTTTCATCCTATGCTAATGAACCCGTTAATGAGGAAGAAAAGGAAACTGGTCTTGTTAACCATGCATTTGAGAAACCAGCAAAGCCAGTCATGCTTATAGTTGAAGATAACGATGATTTGCGTCATTATCTGAAGGATAATTTACAGCAGCAATACACCATTTTAGAGGCTGCCAATGGGCATGATGGCTGGCATCTTACCTTAGCTGAACTGCCTAAACTTGTTATATCCGATGTTTTAATGCCTGTTGTGAATGGCATTGATTTGTGCCGACGAATTAAAAATGATGCCCGAACCTCTCACATTCCTGTAATTCTTTTAACTGCCCGAACCTCAGATGAACAAAAAATTGAAGGACTTGAAGCAGGAGCCGATGATTACATTACCAAACCGTTTAGTTACGAAATTTTAGAACTTAAAATAAAGCGTCTGATTGAATTGCGGGAGTCGTTTCAAAGCAGCTTTAATAAAAAATTCGATATTAAACCCGGTGAAATTGGTATCACCTCACTTGATGAGAAATTTCTGAAAAAGGCACTCAAAATTGTTGAGAAAAACATTAGTAATACAGAATTCTCGGTTGAAAAACTCGGAAAGGAGCTTGGAGTAAGCCGGGGGCATTTGTATAACAAACTGATGGCGCTTACCGGTAAAACCCCTATTGAGTTTATCAGGGTAATGCGGTTAAAACGTGCAGCTCAGTTGCTTGCCAAAAGTCAGCTTACAGTTTCTGAAATAGCCTTTCAGGTTGGGTTCAACGATCCAAAGTATTTTACCAAATATTTTAAAGATGAATTTGGGATGGTGCCTTCTGAGTTTGCCAAAAATCCTAAAAGTATTGATTGATTTTATTTTAGGTTGTAAATTGTATTCAAAGTACCCCCTGTTATAATACAAAAGCACCCTGTAAAAGTACAATTAAGCCCTTATTTAAGTTCATTTTGATATAATTTTAGAGTTTTTGTTAAAATATATTTGAGGCTGTTAAAATGATTTTGAAGTATTGATAGTTCAGACGCCGTAGGTGTCACATTCAAACAAATCACCAAACTAAATGATGATGATTTCTAAATGGCAAAAAATTGTACACACTTAACTTAAATATTTACACATGAACAAACTTTTGATTGTGGGCTTTGCCCTTTTAACCATGCTTTGGTGGTCGTGCAGTAAAAGCAGTTATGTTACCACAACTACAGGTATTGAAGTTAATTCTGAGAATGGTATAAAAGTGCGTCTGGATGTGATTTCCAATCAGGTAATAAAGGTTAGGGCAACCAAAGAAAAACAATTTTCCAGCGAGCCAAGCCTTATTGCCATTGCCCAACCCGATCCTTTAATTAAGTGGGAGGTGGAAGAACAGAGCGATAAAATCGTACTTAAAACCCAATCACTCTCTGCAGTTGTTGTATTATCCAGTGGAGCCGTATCGTTTTACGATGCTGAAGGCAATGCTATTATTCAGGAACCGGCCAACGGTGGTAAACATTTCGAACCCATTGTAGTAGATGGTACTAAAGGCTATGCCTTGCGTCAAATATGGGAATCCGACGATAACGAAGCCATTTATGGTTTGGGTCAACACCAGGCACACGAAATGAATTATAAAGGCAAAAACGAAGAGTTGTTTCAATACAATACCAAAGTTTCCGTTCCCTTTATAATTTCAACCAACAACTATGGCATTTTGTGGGATAACTATTCGTTATCGCGTTTTGGCGATCCGCGCCCTTATGAGCAAATGAGTCAGTTTGCGCTTTATAACAAAGAAGGTAAAAAAGGCGGGTTAACGGCAACTTATGTTGATAACGTACAAAACGAAAATGTATTTACTATTCGCGACGAGAGCGTGATAGATTATGAGAATCTCGAAACCATTAAAAATTTCCCTGAGAATTTCAATTTCAATAACTCACGAATAACCTGGGAAGGACAAATAGAAGCTTCTCAATCGGGGATACATAACTTTTTGCTTTATTATGCCGGTTATACCAAAATTTGGATTAATGGCCAACTAAAAGCAGAGCGCTGGAGAACCGCCTGGAATCCATCAGTAGCAAAATTTCAGGTTGACATGAAAAGTGGCGAAAAATACGATGTAAAATTGGAATGGTTCCCCGATGGTGGCGTTTCTTATATTGGATTAAAAGCACTTTCACCAGTTAATCCCGCCGAACAGAATAACCTATCTTTCTTTTCTGAAATGGGTAACGAAATCAATTACTATTTCATGAAAGGCAATTCAATGGATGAGGTAATTAAAAACTATCGCATGGTAACCGGTAAAGCGCAGGTAATGCCAAAGTGGGCTATGGGTTTCTGGCAAAGTCGCGAGCGTTATAAAACCCAGCAGGAATTACTTGATGTATTAAAAGAATTTCGTAAACGAAATATTCCCATTGATAATATCGTTCAGGACTGGTCGTTTTGGGAGGAAGACCAATGGGGCAGCCAAAAGTTCGATTTGGCACGTTTCCCCAATCCTGAGGAAATGATTAGAGAGGTACATGATAATAACGCACGCATTATGATATCGGTTTGGCCAAAATTCTATATTGGAACCGAACATTACAAGCAATTCGACGAAAAAGGATGGATGTATAAAAGAGCCGTTCAGGATAGCATCCGCGATTGGATTAAACATGGGTATATTGGCTCATTCTACGATGCTTATAATCCGGGTGCCCGTCAGCTTTTCTGGGAGCAATTGCGCGATAATTTGTATAATATAGGTATAGATGCATGGTGGCTCGACGCTACTGAACCCGACATTTTATCGAATGCAAGTATTGAATACCGCAAGGCCTTGATGAATCCAACATACCTAGGCCCGGCAACCAAATATTTCAATGCATTTGCATTGGTTAATGCAAAAGGTATTTACGAGGGCCAACGGGCCGATGGAAACAACGAGCGGGTATTTATTCTAACCCGTTCAGGCTTTGCAGGAATGCAACGTTACGGTACGGTAACCTGGAGTGGCGATATTGGCACCGTTTGGGAAGATTTAAAGGCCCAGATTCCGGCAGGGATTAATTTCTCAATGTCGGGTCTTCCTTACTGGACTATGGATATTGGCGGATTCTGCGTTGAAAAACGCTACGAGCGCGCCCAGGAAGGCTCGGAAGATATGAATGAGTGGCGCGAATTAAACACCCGTTGGTACCAATATGGAACCTTCGTACCATTGTTTAGGGTGCACGGCCAGTATCCTTTCCGCGAAGTTTGGAATATTGCCCCCGATAAACACCCAGCCTATCAGTCGATGGTTTACTATAATAAACTAAGATATAGAATGATGCCTTATATTTATAGTTTAACCGGCGCTGTTTATCACAACGATTATACCATCATGCGCGGTTTAGCCATGGACTTCACAAACGACAGCAAGGTGTTTGATATTGACGACCAGTATATGTTTGGCCCGTCGCTAATGGTTTGCCCGATTTATAATTACAAACAACGCCAGCGCGAGGTTTACTTTCCTCAGGGTAAGGGATGGTACGAATTCCATTCAGGGAAATACTTTAATGGTGGCGAAACCCATACTGTTGACGCACCTTATGAACATATTCCATTATTTGTGCCCGAAGGTTCAATTATTCCGTTTGGTCCGCAGATTGAACACACTGCCCAAAAAACAAATGAACCATACACAATTGTAGTATATACAGGCCAAAACGGTGAGTTTAAACTGTACGAAGATGAAGGCGTTAACTATAATTATGAACAAGGCGCTTTTGCTACCATTCAGTTATCTTACAACGAGGCCGAACAAACACTTACCATTGGCGAATGTAATGGTCGTTTCAATGGAATGCCCGAATCAGTTGAATTCCGGATTATATGGGCAAGTAAAGAACAGCCATTTAAGTTCTCCTTTAACAACCTTGAGCAAGGAAAACTTTATAAGTATGATGGTTCCCGGTTAGTCATTAAAAAATAAGTAGCTGTATAAAATTAGATGTAAGATACTCTCTGGTGCATTAATCACCAGGGAGTACTCTTAAACAACGATATTCAAATTGGTTTGTATTCAAGTGAATAATTAATTCTACTTTGACAGATGACGAAATTTTATTGTTTTTTTGGAAACAACCATGCTTAAAAGTGAATTATGGATTACCAGCCCCAACGGGGCGCAATCAGCAACATGGGGCAATGCCCTATGAGTGTAACCCAACCAAAACAGTCGCCCTGTAAGGGCAAAATCAGTTAGTGATTTAAAAAGTGTCAAAGTGGAATTAAGTAACTGTTTAAACTTAGTTTTCTGGGTTTTGTACAAACTCTTAGAAGTTTGGATTTGTGTTCCGAGATAGATAGAGTAGACTTGATAGATAATTTAGACCTGACTTTGCTGATAAACTGGTAAAGATGACTTTTAGAATTATTGATTGGTTTTTTAATATCAAGTTTTTTTCAGTCGTTTAGTCTTCTTTCTATTCCCGATACTCGGGACTTCGCGTCTTCAAAATTTTAAATTATCTATTGTAAACAGATTAAATGTTACATCAATTTGTAGGTCATGATTAAAACTCATCTGCTTTATAGCATTTTTTTTCTGCTTTTGTTCGGCTCTTGCAATAAAAAAAGGGAAAGTGAATTAAAAGTTCGTGAAATTGAGAAATTTACCCATCATTGGAAATTCCACCTGGGCGACATTGAAAATGCGTACTTGCCAGAAATGGACGATTCGTCCTGGCAGATTTTAAATTTACCACATGATTGGAGCATTCATGAACCTTACAATATTGATAATCCAGGTGGGGCAGGAACCAAATTTATGATAGGTGGGATTGGCTGGTACCGGAAATCGTTTTATGTCCCGGCCGAAAAAGGAAATAAACGTTTTGAAATAACTTTTGACGGGGTCTATCAAAACAGTTCGGTTTGGATTAATGGCCACTATTTGGGAACCCGACCCATGGGCTACATCACCTTTAAATACGATTTAACCCAATTCATCATTCCCGGACAAGATAATATTATTGTAGTAAAAGTAGATAATTCGGCTCAACCTAATTCACGCTGGTACTCGGGTTCTGGAATCTATCGTAACGTTTGGCTTACCATTACCGATAAAACTTATATCGACCCTTGGGGGTTTTTCATTACTACGCCTGAACTTTCTTCTGAGTCGGCATTGATAAAGGTGTCATCTGTTATTTACAACTATGAAAATGCCGACCGTAACTTAGATGTTATTACGGTTATATTTAATACTGATGGCAGTAAAGCCGCAGAAGTAAAAAGCTCCGCTGTGGCAGCAGCTAATAAAGGTACCAATGTTTCGCAGGATATTAAACTTGCAAACCCGCAATTGTGGTCGGTAGATGATCCTAATCTTTATCTGGTTAAGCAATCGGTTTATGAAAATGGCAGATTAATTGATGATTATAGAATTGAAACCGGGATTCGATATTTTCATTTTGACCCGTTAAAAGGATTCTTTTTAAACGGCGAGTTTCTTAAGATAAAAGGCGTTTGTATGCATCACGATTTGGGAGCTTTAGGCGCAGCCATTAATGTACGCGCTATGGAGCGACAACTCGAAATATTAAAAGAAATGGGTTGTAATGCCATTCGTACATCACATAACCCACCAGCTCCTGAGTTGCTTCAGTTATGCGACCGCATGGGCTTTATTGTTATGAATGAAACTTTTGACATGTGGAAGCGAAAGAAAACGGAGTTCGATTATTCAATTTATTGGGATGAATGGCACGAAAGAGATTTGCATGACCATATTGTACGCGATCGCAATCACCCAAGTGTATTCATTTGGAGTATTGGCAACGAAATTCTGGAACAATGGCATCCCGAAGGAACTGAAATCACTGCAAAACTGGCTCAGATTGTCCGAACCTTAGATGATACGCGCCCAATTACAACCGGCAATAACGAATACAAACCACACAACACACTTATACAATCAGGAGCGCTCGATTTAATAGGTTACAATTACGGTCATGCCGATTTTGAAAAATTTCAGGATTGGTATCCGGCGAAAATTTTTATTGCCACTGAAACAACATCGGCTTTGGCTACTCGCGGAAGTTACGATATGCCCTCTGATAGCATTCGGAAATGGCCTTACCGGTGGGATTTGCCTTTACTCGATGGAAATGCTGACAACTCCTGTTCATCCTACGATAATTGCCATGCGCCCTGGGGCTCAACCCATGCCGACACCTGGAAACTGGTTAAAAAACACGATTATTTATCGGGTATGTTTGTATGGACGGGATTCGATTATCTGGGCGAACCTACTCCTTATTTATGGCCTTCGCGCAGTTCTTATTTTGGCATTGTCGATTTGGCAGGTTTTCCAAAGGATGTGTATTATATGTACCAAAGCGAATGGACCAATAAAACCGTATTGCACATTTTTCCGCATTGGAATTGGAATCCGGGACAATTGGTTGATGTTTGGGCATACTTCAATAATGCCGATGAGGTTGAATTGTTTTTAAACGGCGTTTCGCTCGGTGTTAAACAAAAGAGCGGAGACGATTTGCATGTGCAATGGAGAATTCCTTTTGAACCAGGTACTTTGAAAGCGGTTTCACGCAAAAATGGTACTGAAGTTATGACAAAGGAAATAGGTACAGCAGGAACCCCAGCTCAAATGAATGCTTATGCCGACAGAGCCGTTATCAAAGCAGGTGGCGACGATTTGTCTTTTATAACTGTTGATATTCTTGATAAAGAAGGAATGTTGGTGCCAAATGCCAATAGCCTGGTTTCTATAAAATTAACTGGTAATGTAACCATTGCAGGGGTTGATAATGGCAGTCAAACCTGTCACGATCCATTTTTAGCCAGTCAGGTGAAGGCTTTTAATGGCAAATGTTTGGTAATTATTCGCTCAGCTGAAAAGCCCGGAAATGCAACTGTGGTATTATCAGCCGAAGGAATGGAGGATGTTGTGATACCTATTAAAGTAATTTAGCCTCGGGCTTGTATTGCGCTTTTAATGGTGTACTGTCCAAATCTGCCTGAATTCTTTACAAAATGAATGGTTCCCCATCCAATGGCCAATTTTTTACGGAAATCATTAAAGTATAAGGAACAGGTTTTATATAGTTTTGGAATTGCTTGGTTTAATGCCGTTACCTGTTTTGTATAAAGCAGGTAACGGTTTAAGTAAATGTGTCAATCTATGATTGATATGACTATAGAATCGATTGCCAAGGATTCAATATATACACAGACTAAAACATTAACAATAAACCATAAACTCATGAAAAAAGGTCTATTCCTGATATCTTGCCTTCTAATAATGACCATTGTTTCTGCATCGCCACGCGAGCGATTGTTAATGAATTACAATTGGAAGTTTGCCTTTGGTAAGCCCGGCGATGTTGGTAATACTTATTTTACTTACCTGGCAAAGGCCGGTTATGGCGATGGCGCTGCTGCTGCAGGTTTCGACGATCGTACCTGGCGCACGGTCGATTTGCCTCACGATTGGGCGGTTGAAGCCGATTTTAATCCAAAGGGCAGTCATAGTCATGGTTATAAAGCCGTTGGACCCGGATTTCCTGAATCCAGTATTGGATGGTATCGCAAAAGTTTTTTTATTCCTACCGATGACCTTGGGAAAAGAATATTTATTGAGTTTGATGGAGTAATGCGCGATGCTCGTATTTGGGTAAATGGTTTTTATTGTGGTACCGAGTTAAGTGGTTACCACAGTTTTTCTTACGATATAACCGAATATTTAAACTATGGTGCTGAGAATGTAATTGCTGTCAGGGCTGACGTATCTATAGAAGAAGGCTGGTTTTATGAGGGAGCAGGCATTTACAGGCATGTTTGGTTAACCAAAACTTCGCCGCTGTTTGTTCCCCAATTTGGAACATTTGTTACCTCAAAGGTTAATGGCAATAAAGCAGTGGTTGATGCAACAGTTAAAGTTCAGAACAAGGCTTTGGAGGGGACCTCTTTCTATTTGGAAAATAAAATTATTAACCACGAGGGCGATGTGGTCGCTGTTTCCAAATCTTCTCAGAATTCGCTTAGGTCGAAGACTGTTGGAGAATATAAGGCAGAATTTTCTGTTGATAATCCTCATTTATGGGATTTGGATAACCCTTATTTATACCACTTGATTACCAATGTTATTGTTGAAAATAAAGTTGTAGATGAATATATTACCACATTTGGAATTCGTACCATTGAATGGACTGCCGACAAAGGTTTTTTTCTGAATGGCCGACACGTTAAACTGAAAGGTACCAATAATCATCAGAATCATGCAGGGGTAGGAGTTGCCATACCCGATGGATTGCACGAATGGCGACTCAAACAATTAAAAAACATGGGCAATAATGCTTACCGGATGGCGCACTATCCACCTTCGCCGGCATTGCTCGAAGCTTGCGACCGCATTGGTATGCTCGTGATTAATGAAAACAGGTTAATGGGTGTTACCGATGATATGCTGAATTACCTGAAACGTTTAATCGTCAGAGACCGGAACCATCCCAGCGTTATTCTTTGGTCAATTGGCAATGAAGAATGGGCCATTGAAGGTAACGAAAAGGGAGCCCGAATAGCACAAACCATGCAGGCTTTTGCCAAAACCATTGATAATACACGCCCAATTAATGCTGCTATGAGCGGTAACTGGACAAACGGTATCTCCAACGTTATAGAGGTTATGGGGTACAATTATTTACGCCATGGCGATACCGACTGGCATCATACACGCTTCCCCCACCAGCCTTCTGTAGGAACTGAAGAGGGTTCAACCAATACTGTTCGGGGTATTTATGTGGACGATGAAACGAATCATTACCTGGCAGCTTACGACAGGCCAACCCCATCAGGATTTATGAGTATTCAGAATGGCTGGAAACATTATGCCGAACGCGATTACCTGGCTGGCGTTTTTTTCTGGACAGGGTTTGATTATCGTGGTGAACCAACGCCTTTTGCCTGGCCTTCGGTTACTTCATATTTTGGCATGTTCGATTTGTGTGGTCTTCCAAAGGATAATGTGTTTTACCTAAAATCGTGGTGGAGCAGCGAACCTGTTTTGCACATCCTTCCACACTGGAATTGGCCGGGGCGCGAAGGTGAGGCCATTGATGTATGGGTTTACAGCAATTACGATGAGGTGGAATTGTTTTTGAATAATAAAAGCCTGGGTAAGCAAAAAATGTTACCCAACGGGCACCTGGCCTGGAAGGT
>CAZFTD010000126.1:0-10433 GCA_964521525.1 uncultured Marinilabiliaceae bacterium
ACGGAAGTAGCCCCAAGTACCGCCAGTATATTAAAAATGTTTGACCCAACAATGGTTCCTACTGAGATATCAGTCTCTTTTCGCCAGGAAGCTATGAGTGATGTGGCCAATTCAGGAACACTTGTACCAAACGCAACAATGGAAATTCCAATTACCCTGTCGCTAACACCCCAGCTTTGGGCCACCTTGCGCGCTCCCTCTACCAGCCATTCGGCTCCATAATAAAGTCCAACAATGGATGCCAACACCATTAAAATGGCCCAAGGTATAGCCAATTCAGGTGCAGGTGTTTCTATACCTGATTTATTTATTTTTTGGCGCGATTTGTAAAACGACCAAACAAGGTATATGGCAAGTAATGACAGAAATATAAATCCTTCTAAAAAACCAATCACGCCATTATAACCAACAAACAATAACAAGAGGGTTACTACCGTCATTACAACCCAATCGAACAGAATAGTTCGGTTGCGAATGGCAATGGGATAAACTATTGAAACCAATCCGAGAATAAGCGCAATGTTAGCAATATTTGACCCAACAATATTGCCTACGGCTATATCGGCAACTCCTTTATAAGCAGCTTTAACACTCACGAATAATTCTGGCGCCGATGTACCAAAAGCCACCACGGTTAATCCTATAACGAGTGTGCTGATTTTAAGATAGCGCGCCAGCTGAACACTACCTTTAACAAGATAATTGCCACTAATTAATAATAATATGAATCCTGCTATTAAATAAACCAAGCCCATTATTGAAAAATTTCAATTTCACTCAAGTATTTCGAAAGAAACAGGAGTATTAACTATTTGTTCGGAGACGGCTCTCTTCCAGCTTCTAAGTCTTCTTTTCTGGCTTCCGTATTATCTTCAATTGAAGAAATCTCTGCATCAGAGATTTCAGGCTTGTTCAATCCATAAATATCGTCAGCCACACTGGTTTGTGCGCCATAATCGTCGCGATATGCTTCTTCAGCTAAATCTCTTATTTCGTTGCTGTTTTGGCGTATATTGGTTTCTATTTGCGACAATTCTTCTTTAATCTCACTGGTGCTTTGTTCAAATTCTCTTTTAATATCCTCTGTTGCCTTTCTGAATTCGTTCATGCCTTTGCCTAACGAACGGGCCAGGTCGGGAATTTTTTTCGACCCAAACAACATCAATACCACCAGAAAGATTAAAACAATCTCACCCATGGATACACCGAAAAGAAATACAGACATAAGCCAAAATTTTTCCTCAAAGTTATAAAAATTAAAAGAGACCAGTATATACGAAAGGTAGATAAGTTTCGCACAGGAATGCTATTTCTGAAGAATTTCAATCAATCCTGACTTAAATTGGAAAACAATATCTGAACCAAAAGAAAAGCCTGCCTTCGTTTCCGAACACAGGCTTTGTTATATTCCAGTTCTTTTCAGCTCAATCAGATGCTTATTTTTCTACATTCTTAAACTTCTTCTTCATGAAGTTAAAGGCGATTGGGGAAGCAACAAAAATGGATGAATATGTACCCACAAAGATACCTATGATCAATGCAAACACAAATCCACGAATTACTTCACTTCCGAAAAAGAAAATCACCAACAATACCACCAATGTTGTTAAAGATGTATTGATAGTACGACTGATGGTTGAATTAATGGCCAGATCGAATACCTCTAATTGATTCCGTTTTGGATACAACGCACGGTATTCACGAATACGGTCGAAAACAACCACTGTATCGTTGATGGAGTATCCAATTACCGTGAGTATGGCCGCAATAAATGCCTGGTCAATTTCCATGGCAAAAGGCATTACGGAATAGGTCAGGGAGAACACGCCCAATACAATTATTACGTCATGAACAACCGCGACAATAGCACCTAATCCAAGCTCCCAGTTCCGGAAACGAATCAGAATGTACAGGAAAATCACAATCAGCGAGAAGAATATGGCATAAGCCGCTTTGGTACGAATATCACTGGCAATGGTTGGTCCAACTTTTTGTGAACTCATCAGGTAATTATCGAAAAACTGATCTTTGGTCACGTTGGCTCCGGTAAAACTTTTAATCCCTTCGTACAAAGCATTCTCAACAGCGACATCGGCCGACTCGTCGGTGTTTTCAATCAGATAGTTGGTCGCTATCCTGATTTGATTGGCACTACCAAAAGTTTTTACTTCGGTATTGGCACCGTCGAAAGAGGCCAGCAGCGACGACTGAATATCGGTTGCACTTTGAGGTTCGTTAAATCGAATCACATAAGTACGTCCCCCGGTAAAGTCAATACCCTGTTTTAATCCACGTGTAGCCAGAGAACCAACTGATACAATAAACAAAATACCAGAAAGAATAAAGAAGGTTTTACGTTTCTCGAGAAACGCGATATGGGCATTTTTGAACAGATTCTCGGTAAACTTGGTTGTGAAACTGATATCTACTTTCGAGTTCAGCAGTGTTTCGTAAATCAGGCGTGTAATAAAGATAGCCGAGAAAAATGAGGTGGCTATACCAATCATCAACGTAGTGGCAAATCCTTTGATTGGGCCTGTTCCGAATAAGAACAGAATCAAACCGGTTAGGAATGTAGTTACGTTGGCATCAATAATGGCCGAGAAAGCATTCTTGTAACCATCGGATATGGCCAGGCGTAACCCTTTGCCCGCTCTAAGTTCTTCCCTGATACGCTCGTATATCAACACGTTGGCATCAACCGACATACCTATGGTTAAAACGATACCAGCAATACCGGGCAATGTAAGCACTGCGTTGAAAGCAGCTAAAACACCCATTACAAAAAACATGTTGGCAATAAGGGCAATATCAGCTACTACACCGGCTTTAAAACCATAGTAAAGAATCATGTAAATAAGCACTACAAGGAATGCCCAAATGAAAGAACGTAAACCGGCATCTACTGCTTCTTTACCCAATGATGGACCAACAACGGTATCCTCAACAATACGTGCAGGAGCAGGAAGTTTACCTGATTTCAGAATGTTGGCCAAGTCTTTGGCTTCCTCAGGAGAAAAATTCCCGGTAATGGAACTCTGCCCACCTTTAATCTCATTTTGAACAGTGGGGAAACTATATACATAACCATCCAAAACAATGGCAATGGATTTTTTAATGTTAGCTTTGGTCAATCGGGCCCAGGTTTTAGCACCTTCAGCATTCATCGACATGCTGATTTCAAAAGCCCCGGTTTGACTGGTTACCATGCGGGCGTTTGTTACTGCATCACCTTCAAGTGGAGCACGGCCATCATGACTGGTTGATTTAATGGCCACCAGCTGAAAATAGCTTTCTTTGGTTTGAGGATTGCTGATCCAATACTGAAGTTCATCGGCAGGAATCGGCTTAATGGTCCACATCAAACGTAAATCGCGTGGTAATAAAGCCCTTACCTGATCAAGATTAAAATAATAATTAACTTTTGATGTGTCACGCGATGAAGCAACTCCTATTACCGGGCCAGTAGGTCTACCACTTGGCTGAAGATAGGTAAACAGTGATTTACCAGCCACTTCAGCTTCCTGAGTTTGTTCGGTTTCAAGGTCTCTTAACAAACTTAATTCATCGTTGGAGCCTGCTGTGGCGGTATCGTTTTGTTCAGTAACAACCTTAGGTGTTTCAGCTTTGGACGATTCCAAACGGGCAACCAGATTGTTAACCTGAACTATACTTTGATATATTTCTTCATTATCGTAGGTTTCCCAAAATTCAAGACTGGCAGTACCCTGCAACAGTTTACGAACCCTTTCCGGCTCCGTAATACCGGGCAGTTCAATCAAAATCTGACCATCTTTCTGAAGTCTTTGAACATTAGGCTGAGTAACACCAAAACGGTCGATACGGGTGCGTATTATATTAAATGCGTTATCGATGGCATTGCGGGATTCCTCTTTCAGAACTTTTAAAATATCATCGTTTGAAGAGTTATAACTAACTTTTTCGCGCAATTCGGCGGTGCCAAATATTGCTGCCAAACTGCCATTTGGAGCAACCTCTTTAAATGCTTCACCAAATAAATCTACGAAGTTCCGAATGGAGGTTTTCTCTCTTTCTTCTGCCAACTTTATAGCTTCCAGAAACTTCTCGTCCTGATTGTAATTTGAAAGTGCTTTAATAATATCGGCAACTTTTACTTCAAGAATAAGGTTCATACCACCTTTCAAGTCAAGACCAAAATTGATCTCACGGTTTTTACACTCCTTATACGTGTATTTTCTAAGCCATAAGAAATTATAAACCGTTTCGTTTGAAATGGAATCCAGATATGAATATTCATAGCCGCGAATCAGTTCAAGGTTTCCTTTGGCCCGCTCCTGAGCATATTCCCGTGCATTTTTCTCTACTTTCCGGGTGTAATAAGTAAACGTTAACTGATATAAACTCACTAATGCCAGAAGGATGGCAAATAGTCTGATCGCTCCTTTGTTTTGCATTTCTTTATCTTTTATTCTGATTCAAAAACATGTTTTTTTTGAGTGGATTTGATAATCGCGCAAATATAACTGATTTTTTTAAAAACTTTTAACCCTAATTCGTCAATAATAAGTTTTTATTAGACAAATAAATTATCAAACCTGAAGACTGATAAAATTTCGATATGGAATTCCACCAGTAATTGCTAAAATTTAGATATAAGATATTTAGACGAGAAGCATCGCGTTTCCGACAAATCGGAACTGCGCCTACGTCTTGAGGTACCGAGAATCGGGATTACGTAAACTTCAAATCAAATCATCTTAATAATAATTTCAATATTAAATTTATACGGTTTCTAAGATTCAAAGATGTATTGGATGCGAAAACCCATGTATGGTTATACGATTTAAAAAAAGTGGTAATTGAAAGTAATAAATTACGATTCTGATTTTTTAACAACAGATTTAAAAACCCTTATTCCAACCAGATAAACGGTCAGAAAAGAAACAACCGACATAAAAACCAGAGGAATAATTAAACAATTACCAGAAGGTGTAAAAGAATAATAAAATCCTGACAACCAATAATCAATAACCAATGGTGATATAAGTAGTGATGACAATATGCCGGCAAAAATATATCCTGAAACACCCCTGAAAGTACCAACCAGAATAAGTGGTGATGAGGCAGACAACATTCTGCTGATTTTCATATTCCTGGATTTGCTTTGAACCACAAATGACACCATACCAATTAATCCAAGAATTGCGAAAACTAACGCAATGAAGGCCAGAATAAATCCGATACGGGCAAATCTGTATTCTTCGCGGTATAGTTCATCCAACCTATCGGTTTGAATAAAATAAACAAATGGTTCCTCAGGCAATACTGAAGCCCATACATCCTCAACTTTGGGGATACCAGTTTCCATAGAGCCCTCTTTAAACTTTACCAACAAATGCTCGGAGCGGGCACCTTGAAAATGTTGCATAAAAACCATCGGACGAACCTGATTCTTTAAACTTTCGTAATGAATATCTTTTATAACACCTATCACATTTAATACCAGTTGTTCAGTTGCCAACCCTGAACCTATCAACTCCAGTTTACAATTTTCAAGCTGGTTAAAACCAAGCATTCGTGCGGCCGATTCGTTAATAACCACCAAAGATGAATCTGCATAATCCTGCACTTCAAACCAACGGCCTTTGGCCAACCTGGCACCAATGGTTTTAAAAAAATGCGCATCAACCATATTTGTGGCCATTAAAACAACCTGAGCCGTATCACTAACATTTTTATACGACATGATGGATGTTTCATCGCCAGGTACAAAATGAACCGAACTGACACTTTCAATTTCATCTTTGCTTAGCAAAATTTGCTTTACCGAGTCGGATTGTGCACCTAAAGCATACTCCCTTTCAATAACAATAAGGTCCTCCGGATTATAACCGACTGGAGCGCTTTTAAGAAAATTCAATTGATTGTGCATGGCCATTGACACACTCATTAAAGCTACCGCAATACAAATCTGAAAAGCTACCAAAATACCTCTGGTAATTATGCCCCATCGTTGAGTCCGCACCTGACCTTTAAATACCTTTTCGGCCCGCAAGCCTGAGAAAAAAAACGAAGGATAACTGCCGGCTATAACACCAATCAATAATGTAATGAGTAAAACCCATCCAAAACTTATTTGATTAATAAAAGAGCTATTACCCATGGAGATATCAAAAAGTTCAGTAAACCTCACAAAAAATATCTCCATAAAAACAAGTGCTAATCCCAATGCTAAAAAACAAAACAATACCGACTCAATAAAAAACTGTAACACTAAATGCCGGCGACCAGCTCCAAATGTTTTTCGAACAGCAATTTCTTTAAATCTGCGGGCAGCTCTGGCAGTGGTTAAATTCATGAAATTAATGGCTGTAATTACCAAAATGAAAATTGCAATTCCGGCAAAAACTGAAACATAGGCCGAGCTGGCGCCTTTTTGAATTTCATGATCCAGATGAGTACTTAAATGGATTTCTGAAATGGGCTGAATTTTAGCACTAACCGTCATCTTTTCATAATCCACATCCATCCCAACGGCAAATTCGTTAAAATAAATACGAGATAATTTCCTGGACTCAGTATTAATGTAATTTTCCAAAGAATCAATGGACACATCTTCACTTAATCTCAGATAAGTATAAGTATTTAATGCAAACCAATTATTAATCCATTGGGGATACTCGCCTTTCAGACTTTCCTCCATACGTGACTCTATAATTTGCCAATTGGCAATAAAATCGGCCCGCAAGTGGGTGTTTTCAGGCAAATCGTAATAAACCCCAGTAACTTTCAATACCAACCCGTTATCAAGCGTTAATTCTTCACCCAATGGATTTCTGGTTCCAAAAAAACGTTGTGATGCCGAACGGGATAAAACAACCGAATTGGTATCATTAAAAACCTCAGTTGAATTCCCAATCAGAAAGGGAATCTCAAAAACATGAAAAAAACTTTTGTCGGCATAAAAAAAGTATGGCTCATTAAATCGGGCATAATTGCTTTTAACAAGTTTTCTTGTTCCAGGTACCAAACGTGAAGCAGCTTTTACACCATTGAAACCCGATGCAACCTGAGCCAGTGGCTGTGGAGTAAGAGCACTTTGAATGGTATCGTCGCCAATCATCCCATGACTCACCAATCTATATATATGTTCTGATTCGGGATAATGCGTATCGTAACTTGTTTCATAATCAACATAATCTAGCACCAATAAGGCTATGGCTATCCCAAACGACAAGCCAATAAGCGACACAAGAGAAAAACCCCTGTGTAATAAAATATTACGAAAAGCTATTTTAATAAAACTACTCCAACGCATAAACCCGCTTATAAAATAACTTATATTAAACCCTGACTTCCTTCGGTTACAATATGACCATCGAAAAGCTGCACCATTCTTTGTGCTTTTTGAGCTTCGCGTAACGAATGTGTAAACAAAACCACAGATATGCCATGTTCGTTTACCATCGATAACAACTCCATAATTTCAGTTCCACTGGCAGAATCCAAATCACCGGTTGGTTCATCGGCCAGTAGTAAGCCCGGATTAAACACAACGGAACGTGCCAGAGCAACAGTTTGCTGCTGTAGATTAGTGAGTTGCCTTGGGTATTCATGGCGCTTATGGCTAAGGCGGAACCTTTCCATAGCCTCCATAAGCCTATACCGCCGCTCTTTTAACGATAAGTTGTGGTAAATCATGGGCAATTCAATGTTTTCCTGAACTGTAAGTTCATCAATAAGATTAAAGTGCTGAAAAACAAACCCAATATTTCCTCTTCTGATACGGGTTCTCTGGCGCTCAGGCAAACTTCCAACCTCCCGGCCCATAAAAAAAACCTCACCCGAAGTGGGGTTATCAAGCAAGCCAAGTATATTAAACAAACTGGTTTTGCCAGAACCCGAAGGGCCAAAAACTGCTACATATTCTCCCTTCCCAACATCCAAATTAACATTGCTTAACGCTGGTGTTTCAACGAAACCATTACGGTAAACTTTAACCAAATTGCGCGTGTGAATCATAAGATTGTTCATTTTTGAACAGTGGCTGTTCGTTTATGGACAAAAATACCCCTACCCGAACTTAAAACAGTATTTTAATACAAACACCGTTTCTCTTTATTCGCCAGGTTAAGTCTTTCTTTATTAACGTAAAAACTATTTCTGAAACCAACCTACGGAAAACCCGTTTGTAAATAACAAATAGTTTTGTTCATTAACAGAATTCATAAACCATGCCATCAAAACTATAAAGCTGTTTAACTGACACTTAACACAATGCATCATCAACTAACAAACAGTTAAAATATGGTTAATTGTTCGATTTCGAACAAAAAATAATTGGATTCATACTTTTTTTATAATTTTGATGAGGCTGTTTTATGAGCAATTTTAAAGATACAGATGAAATCCGAAAAATTTTACAACCAATTTCCATCTAAATGATATTATCAGGTAGCCTTTTACAAAAATTGATTGAGTTTTGGACTAAGAAATTATGAACTTTCTGAAGGCTTTTTAAAACCCGATTGTTTATTCAAGTAAATCTGGAATTTATTAACACCAATTAACCCGCATTGTTATGGCCACAAAATCAGGAAAAATCCTTGCAATTGACGATAATGCCGATATTCTTTTCGCTTTAAAGCTATTGTTAAAACCTCATGTGGAGTTAATCCGCACAGAAACCAGCCCTTCACGAATACCTCAGTGTATGGCAGAAGACGATTTTGATGTCATTCTGCTTGACATGAATTTCACAAAAGACGCCATCAGTGGAACAGAAGGTTTTACCTGGTTAGAAAAAATTCTGCAAATAGACCCTTCGGCTGTGGTACTATTTATAACAGCTTATGGCGATGTTGAAAAATCGGTAAAAGCCATTAAAGCTGGAGCAACTGATTTTATTATAAAACCATGGCAAAACGAAAAACTGATAGCAACTATTTCATCGGCTGTTAAACTCAGGGAATCGCGACGCGAAGTAAGTAGCTTAAAAGAGCGGCAAAAGGAGTTTAACACCATTATGGACCAGCCATTTGCCGATTTTATTGGCACGTCGCCCGGAATGAAAAAAGTATTCAATACCATTTCAAAAGTGGCCGGAACCGATGCCAATATATTAATACTGGGCGAAAACGGAACTGGGAAAGAACTTGTGGCCAGGGCACTTCACCGGCACTCTGCCCGAAAAGACGAGTCATTTATAAGTGTCGATTTAGGTTCGTTAAGCGAAACACTCTTCGAAAGCGAACTCTTTGGTCATATGAAGGGAGCCTTTACCGATGCTAAAACCGACCGTCCGGGGCGTTTTGAACTGGCATCGGGCGGCACCATTTTTCTGGATGAAATTGGAAACCTATCGTTGCCATTACAAGCCAAACTGTTAACTGTGCTCGAGCGCCGCGAAGTAACCCGTGTTGGCGCCAATAAACCAAAACCTATTGACATCCGGTTAATCAGCGCCACCAATATGGGCATTAAGCAGATGGCTGCCGAAGGCTCTTTCAGGCAGGATTTGCTTTACAGAATTAACACTGTTGAAATTGACATTCCTCCATTAAGAGAGAGAGCTGAGGATATTCCTTTACTGGCCGACCATTTTCTAAAAATATTCTCGAAAAAATACAATAAAAAAGTTGGCAGGTTAAGCCCACAGGTTATTAAAAAATTAACAGCTTATTCATGGCCGGGGAATGTCCGTGAGTTTCAACACGTTATTGAGCGAACCCTAATCATGAGCGATTCTACCACCCTGACAGAGCACGATTTTCACTTGTCGGCGCACACGCAAAGTGCAGGCGAACTTGAAATTGATTCTTACAATCTGGATGATGTGGAACGCAAAATTATTGAAAAAGTGCTGAAAAAACACCAGGGCAATGTTTCAAAAGCAGCATCTGACCTTGGATTAACCAGAACATCACTTTACCGAAGACTTGAAAAATATGGTCTTTAATAAATTCAGAATCAATTTTGTGATTCGCACGCTGCTGTTGGCGGCTTCGATGTTTATTAGCCTCTATTTGTTTTTTTACACCAGTTTAACCATTACCATGATAATGGCCGCGCTGGTTGTATTAATTCAGATAGCAGCTTTAATTTACTATGTTGACCGCACCAACAGGGTATTGAACGATTTTTTGCAATCCATCCGATACTCCGATTTCACCAGAACATTCCAGGTAGAAACCACCGACTCCACTTTTGATAAACTCAAAGCTACTTTTAATGATGTTATAAAAGATTTCCAAGCCGTTAGAGCTGAAAAGGAGGAAAGCTATTATTATTTACAAACGGTGATTCAGCATATTGGCATAGCTCTGATTGCCTATCAAAAAGATGGAACCGTTGAGTTGATAAATAACGCCACGAAAAAAATGTTTCAGGTGAGAACTCTGAATAACATCCAGGCTTTGAGAGAATATAATCCGGAACTGGTTCAGAAATTA
>CAZFTD010000127.1:0-10386 GCA_964521525.1 uncultured Marinilabiliaceae bacterium
GTGAAACTTTCGGGGAGTAACCCCAACTTTTATTTTTTTAGTCGTTCAGTAGTGACTGTTAAACTAAAATTTAGAAAAATGACAAAATATTTATTTCTGCTAATTTTAATTGTATCTGTACAATACCTGAGAGCTCAGGTTACAGATACCATTTTTGTTGAATTAAGCGGAGTTAAAATTCATACGGTTTTAACCAAACCTTCCGGTGCCACCTCTACTCCTCTTGCTATTATAATTGCGGGCTCGGGACCAACCGATTTAAACGGTAACCAGCCAATGATGCAAAACAATAGTCTAAGGTTGCTTTCTGATGGACTTGTTACGCAAAATATTGCCACCCTAAGATTTGACAAGCGGGCAATTGCCAAAAGCGTAATAGCCAATTTTAAAGAAGAAGATCTCACGATTGATATATTCGCCAACGATGTTGTTCAATTGATAGAATTTGCACGGAAAAAGGGATTTAAGAAAATATTTATAATCGGGCATAGCGAAGGTTCATTAATTGGATTAATTGCTCTGCAGAAAACATCCATCAGTGGATTTGTTTCGTTGGCAGGTGCAGGAAGTGGGGCCGATGACATTTTAAAAACTCAACTTAAACCACAGTTGCCTCCTGCCTTTTATCAACAGACTGAATCAATCATTGACAGTCTAAAAAACGGTTATCGCGTTAACAACGTTCCGGTTCAGTTATTCGCCTTGTTTAGGCCTTCGGTACAACCTTACCTGATTTCGTGGTTTAAATACAATCCATCAACCCTGATAAGCCAGATTGAATGCCCTGTGTTAATAGTTCAGGGCGATAAAGATTTGCAAATAAAACCTGAAGATGCCCAACAACTTGCCAACGCACAACCGGCAGCCCGGCTACTTATCATTCCAAAGATGAATCATATTTTAAAAAACATTAATGGCGATATGCAGGAAAATATAGCAGCATATACAAATCCAGGTCTTCCCGTTAATGCCGAACTGGTTTCGGAAATTGCTGATTTTATTCATAAAAACTTATAGCTGTTTAAATTTAGATATAAGATGTTTAGATTTAAGATGGATAGAAAATATTTATAAGACTTTAAAGATGTGTTTACATCCTTCCAAGAGTCGGATCTCATCATCTTTAAAATAATTTGTATACTATAAAATTATATCTCTAATTTTCAGTTTATTATAATCAAACAACATATTAATAAACATGCAAAAAACTCAAACAGGCTGGATAATTATTGGGGTGGTAATTTCGCTCAATGTTTTGGTTTTATTTGGATATAAAAACCCGGAAGGTAGTTTTACATTGGCTGTAATTTCTGCCATTTTACTACTGTTGTTTTACAATCTCACCATTCGTATTGAAAATGGCTACGTTAAGTTTTGGATGGGTATTGGACTGATTCGGGGGCAATATTCACTTCATGATATTGAATCGTGCAGAGCCATCCGGTATTTCCCTTTAGGATGGGGTATCCGATGGCGACCGGGCGTCATTCTTTTCAATGTATCGGGCACAAAGGCCATTGAATTGTCGATAAAAGGCAAATCGAGAAAAATATGGATTGGAACCGACCACCCTGATGAGATTGCTAATTATATAAACATGCTTTTGCATAAAAGGATTTAGATTTTCTCCAATTTTTGGCATAAATTTGCTGTTACCAAGGGCAGTTACAATTTTTGTTAATGAGAATACTCTCAAAATAACAGCAATCAACTAACTGTAAATAAGTTTAACCAACCGATAGTAATACAGCTACACATGAGAAAAAAAACATTATTTGCCGCGCTGGCAGCGGGTTTATTAATTATGGCCTGCCAGCCCAAACAAGAAATTAAATCTGACATGCAAAAAAAAGTTGAGAATTTTGCCGAAGTTGAACTCACTGCCGATATCAGCCATCTTTCGGAAAATGAGAAAAAAATGCTGCCCTTATTGTTTGAAGCAGCTAAAATTATGGACGATATTTTCTGGACACAGGCCTATGGAGATAAAAAAGAGCTTTTATCGCAAATTGAAGATGAAGCTACCCGCCAGTTTGTGAAAATTAACTACGGGCCATGGGAAAGGCTTAACAACAATAATCCATTTGTTGATGGTTTTGGCAAAAAACCACAGGGAGCCAATTTCTACCCGGTTGATATGACCAAAGAGGAGTTTGAAGCTTTTAAATCGGCCAACAAAACCAGTCAATATACTTTAATCAGAAGAGATGATTCGGGAAACCTGATTTCTATTCCATACAGTGTGGCCTATAAAGAACAGCATGAGAGGGCGGCATCGCTTTTACGCCAGGCAGCCGAACTAGCCGAATATGAGAACCTGAAAAATTATCTGAATCTTCGTGCCGAGGCCCTGCTAACCGACAACTATCAGCCCAGCGATTTTGCCTGGATGGATATGAAAAACAACAACATAGACTTTGTAGTTGGCCCCATCGAAAACTACGAAGATGCCCTCTTTGGTTATAAAGCAGCCCACGAAGCATACATTCTTATCAAAGATATGGAGTGGAGCAATAAATTATCGCGGTTTGCTGCCCTTCTGCCTGCCTTGCAGGAAAGTCTGCCGGTAGCCCCCGAATATAAATCGGAAGTCCCCGGAAGCGACAGCGACCTCGGCGCATACGATGCCGTTTACTACGCCGGCGATTGCAATGGCGGTAGCAAAACCATAGCCATTAACCTTCCAAACGACCCCGAAGTGCATGTTACAAAGGGTAGCCGTAAGCTTCAGTTAAAAAACTCAATGCGCTATAAATTCGATAAGATACTGGTTCCTATCAGCCAAATTTTAATTGATGCATCGCAACAGCAACATGTTACTTTCGACGCATTTTTCGAAAACACTATGTTTCACGAAGTGGCTCATGGACTGGGTATTAAAAACACCATTAATAACCGTGGCCCTGTTCGTGAAGCCTTACGCGAAACCTATTCGCCAATAGAAGAAAATAAAGCCGATATTCTGGGACTATATATGGTTACCAAACTGGTTGAAATGGGCGAACTTACCGAAAAAGACCTTCTGGATAACTATGTTACATTTATGGCTGGTATTTTTCGTTCAGTCCGGTTTGGAGCTGCCTCTTCGCATGGAAAATCGAACATGATAAGTTTTTATTACTTCCAGGAGAAAGAAGCTTTTACAAAAAATCCTGAAACCGGAACTTATAAAGTGAATTTTGATAAAATGACAGAAGCTGTAACTGCTTTAGCTAATAAAATTCTAACCCTGCAAGGCAATGGCGATTATGATGGTGCTCTGGAACTTTTAAAAAGCAAAGGGTTTATTCAGGAAGCTTTACAATCGGACCTCGATAAAGTGAACAGTTCAGGCATTCCTGTTGATATTCGCTTTAAACAAGGGCCTGAATATCTGGGACTGAAATAATTAAAAGGAGGATAGATTTTTAGACAAATAGATTAAACAAGAGATCGTTAGACTTTTAGAATATTAGATGCGAAGCATTGCGTAGTTCCGGTTTATCGGGATAAGATAGAAGCAAGATTTGATTTTAAGCACATTACACACTTAGCGGGCATATCAATAGGAAGGATAGAACTGCTGCCTGCAAGGGAGATATTTAAGATTATGATGATTTCTTGGTAATCTAATTATCTCCTCTATCCCTCTTATTATCTTAAATCTAATCATCTTATACAAATCTCAAAATAAACATTAAACAGCTTCTAAATTTAAAGAGCACCAATTACTCTTCAAAAAACGCTTCTTTTCCGGGATAATGGAATTTTGCTTTTGCTAATTTTTCGGGAAAAGTGAAATATGTTACTCTGGCCGACGAACATATTTTTCCGCTGTGATGAATTTCGGTAAGAATGGTTATTTCATTGTTGTTTCGACTCAGAAAGGAAGCTTTTACCAATACTTTTTCTCCGTTTCGGCGTAACGGTTGAAGGTATTCCACCTCCATTGATTTTGTAACACCAGCTGTACCAACAATTGAATAAATAAACCAGCTGGCTATTTCGTCCTGCACCAGCGCCTGAATGCCACCATGCACAACACCAGTGTATCCTTCATAGTTTTTTTCGGGCATCCATTCTGCATAAACACTACCTCCATCCTCATAAAAACTTAATTTTAACCCAATGGGATTATGAGGCGAACACCCGAAACATGAATACATTTCGGGTGAAGCATTTTTAAATGGGTTAACTATTTTTCGCACGGTAGTTAATCCGGTTTTTTAAGAATTAAAGTGATACAGAAAAACAATCTCACCTTCGTATGCCGGCTTTTTATTGCCTTCAATTTCAAGTTTAACACCAATGGTTGCTTTGGTAACTCCGCGCAAGTTTACAGCGCTGTTTACCCGTGCTACCAACCTAACACGGCTATTTACCAGTACCGGCTGATTAAATTTAAATTTCTCGATACCATAATTCACCTGTAATTTAAGGTTTTGAACATCCACAATCTGGTTCCATAAATGAGGCAACATCGACAGCGTTAAGTATCCATGGGCTATGGTATCGCCAAAAGGAGATTCGGCTTTTGCTTTATCCTTATCAACATGAATCCATTGATGGTCCAGAGTGGCATCGGCAAATAAATTAATTTGCTCCTGAGTAAATTCATGGTAATCGGATATACCTAATTCGCTGCCAACCAGCTTTTCAAGCTCGTCAAAACTTTTTATAATTACTTTGCTCATATTATAAAGATTACTGTTTTAATTCAACTTTATTTTTGCACTATTTCAGTTTTGCTGCCTTTTTTGGTGCCCTCATACATTGAAAACTTCTGAAAGCGGCATTCAAGTGAGCCATTATACAAGGTATGTTTTTCGGCAGGTTTTAGCCCAACAAGTTTCAGTGCTTCCAAATTGGAACTGATTACCCATGCATCCCATCCGGAAAAATTGTGCTTTAAATGAGTACCTATATCAGTATATAACTTAACAATGTCTCTCGATTTTAAACGCTCATCGTATGGCGGATTCATGATTATGGTACCATTTTTACCAGGGGCTCTCATTTCGTTAAATGAAGAAACAGCCAGATTGATATATTTTTTCAAGCCATAATCGAGGGCTGTTTGGCGTGCCACATCAATGGCGCTAACAGCAATATCGCTTCCGGTAATTCTAACCTCAGGTGTTATAATGGAAGTCTGGGCTTCTTCTAAAATTCGTTTCCAAAGTGCGGCATCATAATCGCGCCAGCGCATAAAGGCAAAATCAGTCTTTTTCAAATTTGGCGCAATTCCGGCAGCAATCATGGCCGCTTCCATTACAATGGTTCCTGAACCACACATTGGGTCGAAAAACGGTGTAGAACCATCCCATCCCGAGAGTAAAATCATTCCTGCTGCCAATGATTCATTGATTGGGGCCGGATGGTCCTTTGTTCTGTAACCACGTCTGTTTAGCGGTGCACCTGAGCTATCAAGCGAAATTGTAAAGGTATCTTCAGCTACATGAACATTCAACATCATGTTTGGCGATTCAAGGTTTACTGATGGTCGCCGACCGGTTTTTTCTACAAATCGGTCGCAAATGGCATCTTTTACCTTAAGAGCTACAAATTTAGAATGATTAAAATATTTAGAGAAAACCACGGCATCAATGGCCAGTGTTTCATTGTTATTAATAAACCGGCTCCAGTCGTATGCCTTTATCTGCTTATATAGCTCAGCTTCATTTCTGGCTTTAAAAGTGGTTATGGGTAATAAAATGCGTAAAGCAGTGCGTAACCAAAGGTTGCTTTTATAAAGTACTTCGTTGTTTCCCTCAAATTCAACAGCACGTTTCAAAATACGAATATTTTCAGCGCCTAAAGCCTCTAATTCAGAGGCTAAAACGGTTTCTAAACCGTGAAAAGTTTTAGCAATCAGTTTCAAATTTCCTATTTATTAATCAATATTTTCAAGGTTACAAAGGTAACTCCAAATATTTAAATTTTTACAAATCTGAATTGTCATAAAACAAAAAAGGGAGGTTTCCCCTCCCCTAAAAAATTAAGTGTCATCAAAAAAATTACTCGGCAGTATCGGCTGTTGGACCGCGCATACCCATAATGTCCCTGTCGAACAAATACAGGTTATTATCGCCAAGTAACTTAAGTTTGTCAATTATGGCTGAGGCCGAAGCTTCTTCTTCAATTTGTTCGGTAACAAACCACTGAATCCAGTTGTGGGTTGTGAAGTCTTTCTCTTCCAAACAAACAGCAACAATATTATTGATAGAAGCTGTTACAAACTGCTCGTGTTCGTAAACCATTTCAAACACCTCACGTACATTTTTGTAATCTACAGGAGGCTGCTTAAAAGCAGGAACAATGGCATGACCGCCCCGTTCGTTTACATAGGCTACAAATTTGAGCATATGCATACGTTCCTCGTCAGCCTGGGCATATAACCATTTTGATGTACCTTCCAGGCCATTGCTTTCGGCCCAACTGGCCATAGCAAGGTATAAATTAGAAGAATAACCTTCTTTCTCAATTTGTTCAACCAGAACTTTTTCAACTTTCTTGTTAAGCATAGTTTTAGTATTATAGTTTAGATATCAAATATAAGTGTTTCCGCGCCCAAAGGTTCAATAGAAATTATAATGATTTTGTAATTTGGAATAATTCTAAGTAAACAAGAATCCTTTTAATGTGTTATTAATATGTTTAAAAAAAAGTGGCGCAATTGATAGAGTAATTAACTAATCAGCCACTCACACTTTAATGCCAGGTAACCAAAACTAAACAGCATGATTAAAAAAATCCTTGTTGCTAACAGAGGAGAAATAGCAGTGCGAATAATCCGTTCCTGTCGCGAAATGGATATCGAAAGTGTAGCCATATATTCCGATGCCGACCGTACTTCGATGCACGTGCGCTACGCTGACGAAGCTTACCGGATTGGCCCAGCTCCATCAACTGAAAGCTATCTGCAAATCGATAAGCTTATTGAAATTGCCAAAAAATCAGGGGCTCAGGCTATTCATCCAGGATATGGTTTTTTATCGGAGAATGCCGAATTTGCCGATAAGGTTCGAAAAGCCGGACTGGTTTTTATAGGGCCAACATCGGAATCGATAACCGCCATGGGCGATAAAATGAGGGCACGTGACCTGATGAAAAAAGCTGGAGTGCCAATTGTACCAGGTTCGGAACAACTACCTAAAGCACCTGCTGATATAAAAAAAATTGCCAGTGATATTGGTTATCCGGTAATGATTAAAGCCTCTGCCGGTGGGGGGGGTAAAGGAATGCGATTGGTAAACTCAGAAACGGAACTGATACCATCGGTTAAAAGGGCCCAGTCGGAAGCCCGTAGTGCTTTTGGTAACGATGCGGTTTACCTTGAAAAATACCTATTGGAGCCCCATCATATTGAATTTCAGATATTAGCAGATAACCATGGTAACGTAATTCATTTATTCGAGCGTGAATGTTCGGTGCAAAGGCGTCATCAAAAAGTTGTTGAAGAAACCCCATCACCATTTGTCACCCCAGAATTACGTCAGGCCATGGCCGTGCAGGCCATTGCAGCGGCAAAGTCGGTAAATTATTCAGGAGCAGGAACCATTGAGTTTTTGGTGGATAAAGACAGAAACTTCTACTTTCTTGAAATGAATACCCGCTTACAGGTGGAACATCCTATTACAGAGCGTGTAACCGGCATCGACCTGGTAAAAGCCCAGATTCATATTGCCAATAACCTGCCATTAGCTTTTAAACAAGAAAACATTCAACAGAAGGGACACTCTATTGAGTGTAGGATTTATGCCGAAGACCCACAGAACAATTTTATACCTAGTCCCGGAGTCATTAAACATATAACCGAACCTCTTGGCCTGGGTGTTAGAACCGATGGTTATGTTTATGAGGGATACGAAATTCCGCTGTACTACGATCCTTTAATTTCTAAACTTATTATCTGGGCACCAACACGTGCCGAGGCTATTGAACGTATGAAAAGAGCTTTGTACGAATATAAGATTACTGGGGTGAAAACAAACATTGCTTTTGTTCAGAAAATTATGGAATCGGAGCAATTTGTAAATGGCCTTTACAACACTCATTTTATCGACTCAAATATTGACTATCTACTGGCACCATCATCAAAATGTACCGACTGCGAAGATATTGCCATGATTATCGCCTTTCTCGATTACGAAAACAAGCAAAAAAAGCGTCTTGACTTTGGGCAGGACAAAGGCCGAAAAACCTCGAACTGGAAAAACTTTGGGCGCTTGTTCCATCATAACCCTTTTTAGGTAATTGCCTTTGCGAGCAACAAAGCATTAGGAATGGTTTTCAAAAAAGAAAAGTATAAAAAACGGTTAAGTTAGTAACTAAAAATACTTGCAGATGAAAATGGTTGTGAGACATGGCAGCAATGAAAAAACTGTGAAAGTTTTAAAAAAGGAAGGATCAGTATTTCATGTGGCCATTGGAGATAAAGAATATCAACTTGATATTGAAAAAGTTGAAGAAGGTGTTTATTCGGTAATTCACGAAGGCCGCAGCATAAACATGGAAATGATTGAGAGTGATAAACCAGGTCACTATAAAGTAAATACATTATATCAACATTATGGTATTGAGGTTGTTCCTATTGGCTCTGAAGTGGTTTCGAGTCGAAAAAAAACAGACGCCTTACAAAAAATAACATCCCCCATGCCCGGGAAAATTGTTAAAATTAATGTAAAGAAAGGCGAAACTGTTACAGACGGAACCTCACTGGTAATACTATCAGCCATGAAAATGGAAAATGAACTTAAAAGTTCGGGCTCAGGCACAGTAACCAAACTCGATGTTAAAGAAGGCGATGTGGTTCGCGAAGGTCAGTTATTAATGGAGATTAAAGCATAGATGTAGTTCTTAGTTCTTAGTTCTTAGCTGTTAGTTCCTTATAGCTAATAAAGAGAAAGTAAAAACTATCAACCAAATCCCTTTTTGTAAATTAAACTATAAACTATCACCAATTTATTCCATTACGATTAAATCCATGCGGTGCAAAAGAATTACCATTCCAAGCCCACAATTCTTTAAAACCGGCATTAGTTAGCATATCTGCAACATTCTCAAATCCCGATATTAGAGCTTGAGGTGTGTGGGCATCGCTATTAATTGTAACGCGTACCCCGTTCTGTCGCATCCACTTAAAATGTTCCATTCCCGGAAACAACAAATTATTGTTTTGGAAGTACTTTGTATTGATTTCCACAATAATTTCTTTTTCCACGGCAAGTTTTAAGGTATCGTAAACAAGATTCAGATACCAGGAATCATTTTCGTTAAAATGTGATTTAACCACATTGTGCATCTTAATTTTATCCATGTGCCCTAGAATATGTGGGGCCTGAGAATCACACATCTCCTGTTGCAGGTAAAAATAGCGCTTAATGGCTTTTTTAATATCGTTTTTAAAAATAAACGCAACCCCTTGTTCAAACTCGCTGTTGTTGTTATCGATGCTCCAGTGTTCGCCATTTTCAAAAGCATCAACATAATGTACCGATCCTATAACATAATCGAGGTTGGCCGATTTTATAAGTTGTTCACTCGGCCCGGCCAGTCCCGGAATGTAATCCACCTCTAACGATGTAAGGAGTTTTATTTTCTCGGCATATTGTTTTTTTAAATAAAGCATTTCATCCAGATATGCCGGTAATTTATCCTCAGGCATTGTCCAGGTTGTTTTAAAAGGTACAGGAGCATGACATGAAACTCCAAGTACCTGCATATTATTATTAATAGCTGCTTGAATGTATTCCTCGGGGGTCCCTTTTCCATCGCAATAATGGCAATGACCATGGTAATTACTCCAACTCATAATGTTTTGCAATTGTTTTCTCAAATAAAATCAAAATATTTTGTTAAAAAAACAGGAAAACAACATAATTCCATATTTTAATTAAACTAACAAGTAAAACGGGTTTGGGTTTCGTTTACATTGATTATTTTTGCAGGCTTAAAAAATTCAGAATGACTTTTAAAGAAGAGATTAACAGACGACGAACCTTCGGAATTATCAGCCACCCCGATGCCGGTAAAACCACTTTAACAGAGAAATTATTGCTGTTTGGAGGGGCCATTCATGTGGCTGGTGCAGTAAAATCCAATAAAATTAAGAAAACTGCCACTTCCGATTTTATGGAAATAGAAAAACAGCGCGGAATTTCAGTGGCGACGTCGGTTATGGGTTTTGAGTACAACGGGTACAAAGTAAATATTCTCGACACTCCCGGCCACCAGGACTTTGCCGAAGACACTTACCGTACTTTAACAGCTGTCGACAGCGTAATAATTGTTATTGATGCAGCTAAAGGTGTGGAAACTCAAACACGCAAGCTGATGGAAGTTTGCCGGATGCGCAACACGCCAGTAATGGTTTTTATAAATAAACTCGACCGCCCGGGCCGCGAC
>CAZFTD010000128.1:0-10304 GCA_964521525.1 uncultured Marinilabiliaceae bacterium
GCGCAACACGCCAGTAATGGTTTTTATAAATAAACTCGACCGCCCGGGCCGCGACCCATTCGAAATTCTGGATGAGATTGAGAGTGAATTAAACATACATGTGCACCCATTAGCATGGCCAATTGGGAACGGCAACGATTTTCAGGGCGTTTATAATCTTCACGAGGAAAGCCTTTACCTTTTTACACCCAGCAAACAGGTACTTGAGGAAGGAATGGAAATTAAGGACATTCATAACGCTGTATTAGATAAGCAAATTGGAGAAAGAGCCGCTAAAACACTCAGAGAAGAGCTGGAATTGATTAAAGGTGTTTATCCTACCTTTGAACGCTCAGAATATCTCAAAGGAAAACTTGCGCCTGTATTTTTTGGAAGTGCGCTCAACAACTTTGGTGTTCGCGAGTTACTCCACGCCTTTCTCGAATTGGCGCCATCACCCTTGAATTCAAATACCGACATTAGAGAGGTGAGTCCGTACGAAGAAAAATTCTCAGGATTTGTATTTAAAATCCATGCCAATATGGACCCCAATCATCGCAATCGTATTGCTTTTGTTAAAATATGTTCGGGCCATTTTGAGCGTAATACCAATTATTTGCATGTTCGTTTGGGCAAGCAAATGAAATTCAGCAGCCCAACTGCATTTATGGCCGAAAAAAAGTCAATCATCGACGAAGCCTTCCCAGGCGATATAGTTGGTATTCCCGATTCGGGCAACTTTAAAATTGGCGATACTCTTACCGAAGGCGAACAAATGTATTTTAAAGGATTGCCCAGCTTTTCGCCCGAGTTGTTTCAGTACATCGAAAATGCCGATCCGTTAAAATCGAAACAATTGGCAAAAGGCATTGACCAGCTTATGGACGAAGGTGTAGCCCAGTTATTTGTAAACCAGTTTAACGGACGCAAAATAATTGGTACTGTTGGAGCTTTGCAGTTTGAAGTTATTCAATATCGTTTGCTTCATGAATACAGCGCTGCTTGCCGGTATGAACCAATTAATCTATATAAAGCCTGCTGGATAAAATCGGATAATCCAAAAGAGCTCGACGATTTTAAAAAGAGAAAACATCAGTATATGGCTAAGGATAAATATGGAAGAGATGTTTTTCTGGCCGATTCGTCATATATGCTTCAAATGGCACAAGAAAATTTCAAAAACATACGTTTTCACTTTACATCAGAATTTTAATCTCAACCAATATTTGAATTCAATTATAAATCATTTTTTTTATGATTTATAATTTTGCTGAAAGCACCTGGTTTGAGTCAATATTAATTAATGACAATTTATATTTCAACTATTTTTAAAGTTACTGCTTTACCTTAACTTTGACATACAGAAAATTCTTTATGCAAAGTAAGTTGATAGAGTAATTACAAACCATCCATAAATTTATATTCAGATATGAGTTCCAATCAAATACAGGAAGGATTGCGGTTAACACTTGAAAAACGGGTTGAAGCTGACGATTTAGCCATCAATCTGGGCACATCATCGGTATCTGCCTTATCTACTTCTGCCCTTATCTTTTTTATGGAAAAAGCTGTAACCACCTTAATAGCACCATATTTACCTGAGGGAATGGAAACAGTTAGTTCTGAGATTAATATAAAGCATTTTAAGCCGGTTGGTATTAATAAAATGATAAGATGTATCGTTCATTTAAAATTCGTTGATCATAACAAACTCTTTTTTGATGTGGCTATACTCGATGAAGACCACGAGGAAGTTGCCATTGGCGCCCATGGCCGCCATTTGGTTAACAAAGCTGAATTCGAAAAACTCATAAACGAATAAACCGATAACCATGGGATTTATTGATGAATTCTGGTTTACATGGATTATAATACCAGCGCTGATTTTTTTTGCCCGTGTTTCAGACGTAACCATAGGTACATTACGCATTGTATTTGTATCGAAAGGATTTAAGGCACTTGCCCCAATCATGGGCTTTTTCGAAGTTTTTATCTGGCTTCTGGCCATGAGTAAGATTTTTCAGAACCTCGATAATTGGCTCTATTATGTAGCCTATTCGGCCGGATTTGCCACGGGCAATTACATAGGCTTGTTAATTGAAGAGCGTTTGGCTTTAGGTTTTGTAAATCTTCGGATTATTACACAGGTATCGGGGCAACCACTTATCAAACGTTTATCGAGCGAAGGATATGGCGTAACGGCAGTGGATGCAACCGGATCGCAAGGCCATGTAAACATTATTTACTGCATTATTAAGAGAAGCGATTTCAGACAGGTTTCTCAACTAATTTACGAGTATAATCCTAAAGCATTCTTTACCATTGAAGATATTCGCTTTGCCAATCAAGGCGTATTTCCGGTTCGTTCAATATTGCGTGGACATGGTAATTTTCCATGGAGAAAAGGCAAATAAAACGTTGGAAAAAGGAGTAAAAATTTGGAGAGCTGCCAGTAAAAAACTATATTTGTATATAAGCTCTTTGACAAGAAAAACCGCATCAACTGCTAGTGATTGTTAAACTCAACACTATCAACATTCAGAGAAAGCTATCAGGCTCAAGGACAGGCCACAACCTTCGGGTTATCTTCGCGATACGGTGGATCTTCGCGAATCTGGTGCACTCAAATTCCTGTCAATAGGAGTTTAATTAGTCTCAGTTGATGCGGCCATTATAAAAAACGGTACCCTTGGGTACCGTTTTGTTTTTAATAAATATGCAAATGAGCTTATAAATCACGCAGTAGAACGTTCTCTTTCATCCTTTTCTGCTGCTCTCCAAAAGTATCCAAAATACTTTTCAAGGTTTTAAAATCGCTGGTTTCTTCAGAATGGAAATCGGAGGCACCATAGTGTTCTATTTTATCCAGAATACAGTTAACAGTCATTTTGTCAATATCGAATGCAGGTAAATAAGCAACATCTTTTGAACCATTGTTCGAATTTACTTCTACTAAAACATGCGACAAAATTAAACGGTGCATTACTTCGGATACCAACCTAACTGGAAGTTTTAGGTTTACGGATAAGTCGGAAAGTGTTGGTGCTGGTTGCTCATTCTTAAACTTTTCTACTATGTATTTAACCAATAGCAAACTGATTAACCTGCGGTAATAGATACTCATATTTTTAGTATCGGCTTCAAACTCAAAACTATGCTCGTTTTGATGTGCAAACGATAATTCAGCACCAAAAAGCACAATAAGCCATGAGGTTTGCATCCATATTAAAAACAGTGGTAAAGCGGCAAAACTACCATAAATGGCATTGTACCTCGACATGCCAACCTGAAAATATATGTAGGCAAACTGAAGCCCAATAAACAATGAGCCGGCAATGATGCCTCCAAACAAAGCAGATGTGAATTTAACCTTTGTATTTGGCATGAGCATAAACATAAGTGTAAAAACTATCCAAACAGTTAAATATGGAAAAGCATATACAATAAAAGGCCCTGCAAATTTAATCAGGTCAAATCCTTCAATTCGATTGGTAATAAAAACCATAACACTTGAAGAAGCTACCATTAAAATAGTGGCTACCAGCATAAACGAAATGTAATCGCTGAATTTACGAACCAAAGGTCGGGCATGCTTAATATCCCAAACATCATTGAAAGATTCCTCAATGTTTCCAAGAACCTTCATAACGCTCCAGATTAGAATAACCACACCTACACCGGCAATCATGCCCCCTTTGGCATTATCGAGATAACTGAGCGCAAATTCCTGAATAAAGGTTACCACTTCTTCATGGCCAACCAAACGCTGTTTAAGCTCCACTTCGAGGGCTTCGCGAAAACCAAATCCTTTAGCAATTCCAAACGCAAGTGCAACTACCGGAACAACCGATAGTAAGGAGTAAAAAGTTAAAGCAGAAGCCTTTAACTGGCAATTATCCTGAAGAAACCTTTGTCCGGCAAGTATAAAAATCCGGGCATTACGTATAAGCCAAAACTGACGCTTTGAAGTACCGTCGCGTCTGATACGCCAGATATCTTCCAGAATAAATTTCTTAACTATTTCGAGATATTTGAGCATGAATTAGTTATTTGAAAAGATTTGGCATCCAATTAAGGAAGAAAGCGAATAAAAGAAAACAGCAAGCCTGTAAGCCGGATTCTGTGCCATTTGCATGGTGTCTGTCATTAATCTGAGATTTTAGTCACCTAAAACCTTTAGCGACCTACCCTCCCCGGCTGTAAAACACCAAGGCGAGCAACCCTGTACAATAAATTGAACCGGGGTATACATGGTCTTGCAACCCGCGTGGTGTACGGCTACCATGATCACTCACAGTACCGGTGAGCTCTTACCTCACCTTTTCACCCTTATCCGCCTGCGGCGGACGGTTATTTTCTGTTACACTGAAATACCCTTGCGAATATCTTCCCGTTAGGAAGCACGGTGCTCTGCGTTGTCCGGACTTTCCTCCCTAAAAAGAGCGACAGACCGGCTTGCTGAAATCTTTGTACAAAGATACGATAGTAGCACCAGACGAACAAAGGCAATATTGAAAAGTAAAATTTTTAAACTGCTTAGAAACTATTTAAAATTATTTTTAGCCAAAAAACGCGAAGTTGGAACGAAGTGGAATGCCGAGAATCGGTACCCGAGTATCGGGATTAGAAATAAAATAACATAACCATCAGGCTAATTTTACTTCTGTCCTCAACCTAAACACTCAATCTACAACTACTCTATTTTAAATGGCAAATAATCGTCTAATACAACTAAAAAAGCATCTTTGTAACCCATGTTCCGAATGCGTTGCAATTCATCCAAAGCAGCCTGCCCCTGATAAGACCCTACACAATACCGATAAATTTTATCTTTCATGTAATACTCTTTAATATCATCGAACTGCGGAAAATGACTCAAATATACAGGAAAACGGTATGCAGCCAACTGAATGGTATAATTACGGCCGGGCACTGGCACAAAGACACCTTTAGTGCCCGATACAGGAGCAGAATGGTTATCGGTTGACAACTGAATTTTCCTTAAATCAAGCACAAAAGCATCGCTATATCCAAGCGATTTAATATGGTCTAATTCCTGAGCTGCTGCTCTAAAAGTAGTATATTCTCCAACGGTATACCTTACAAAACCGTCCTGACAAATATATTCTTTAATTAAATCAACATTTTTAAAGAATTCAGGTTCGCCGGGCGGTAAACGAAGTGCTACTATCTGAATGGTGTAATATGGCGCAGAAACAGAATTAACCGTAATTATTTTCTTGGCAGATCTCAGGTGCGCTAATTTATCTCCGCCTCCGTATGAAAACTGAGCCAGAATAAACAAAAGTATTGTAATAATCCCCTTGAGCTTCATCGCTATACTATTTTAATTATAACCGGTTTATTAATATTACAGGTTACCTATTTCAATTCAAATAAATTTACTTTAAAAATCTCCAAACAACCACTTCAACTCTACGGTTTTCAAGATGTTGCTCTTCGGAACAAAGCTTACCGCGTCCACAACGGTTGCGCAAATAACGTTCACCATATCCACGTGGAATAATGTTGTCAGAAGAAATACCTTTTTTAATCAGGTATTCTTCGGCCTTTTCGGCAACCGATTGAGAAGTTTGAAGATTATTGAGTCTGTTACCGCGGGCATCAGTTAATCCGTTTAATTTAATCACAACATGCTTGTTGTTGATGAGGAAAGCAGCTAAACGATCAAGCACCTGATATCCTTCGGGAGTAATATTGGTTCCCACATAAGGAATAATCATTTCGCCAATTTCATTTAGGCCGGCATCACTAAAGATGGGTGTTAAGGAAATTCCGGCTTTTCCCAAATCATCTAATTCCATAATGTTAGCAACCAAACGCTTAGGTTGATAACCATCGCCTTTAGAAATAAGTATTTCAAACTCCTGATCTTCTTTGCGGTAATTATCCGGAATATTAATCAGAATTTTCCCATCACGCCCTGAAGTACCTTGGGCTATAATGGTACCTGTAAAGGCATCTTTAATAACAATATCTGCGCCATCAATTACATCACCATTAAAGGTACTTGTAAGTAAGGTACTAAACGAACGCGGATAAATGGTTAAATCAACTTTTGGTTGTTCTGGTTGTGGGGTAACCACGGGTTCTTCGATTACGGGTTCTTCAATAACTTCAGGTTCTTTAACAACAACTTCTTCTTCGCGGGGTTGCACATAGAATATAACATCAACGCTTCCATCGCTGGTACGGTTGGTTGAGATAAAACCCTCTCTTGGATTGTTTCTATTAATTACATAACCAAAGTCATCTTTGGCGGTATTAAACGGAAACATCATATTATCAACCTGATTCCATTCGCCGTTATTAAACTTCGCCCGAAACATATCCAAACCTCCAAAACCAATGTGGCCATCGCTGGCAAAATAAAGCGTGTTATCCTGGCTTATAAAAGGCCATTGTTCATCGCCAAAAGTGTTAATTTTTGGTCCTAAATTTCGCGGAGTGCCATAAGTTCCATTGGCACGACGTTCAACTACATATAAATCCTTACCTCCATAACCTCCCGGACGATTTGAAGTAAAATACAAAAATTTATCATCGGGAGACACAGCAGGATGAGCATTATCAAAATTATTGGTATTAATGGGCAGCTCGGTTTCATTTACCCAGTCGTTACCATCGTAATTAACACGGAAAATTTTCAGAATATTGTTTCCACCACGAACACGCACCACTTTTGTATAATACATGGTTTTGTAATCGGATGTAAAGGAAATTGCCCCTACATGGAAAGGAGATTGCAGATTTTTGGAAAATACTCTGCTACCAGAAACTTTTCCATTATTAAAATCAGAATAATATAATGAAAGGAAATTCATCCCCTGCTTATCCTTTTGCTTGGTATCTTTATCGGAAGAAGCAGAAGAATACACAATTCCTTTTTGATAAAACTGAATTCCAAACGATTGACCATAAGTACTGATATCGAGCGGGTTAATCAGGTATTCTGATGAGAAGGTCTGATTTCTTTCGGCCCATTCGCAAGCACGTATCATTTCATCTATATGACCTTGTTTGCCTGGCATTTGTGGACGAACTTTACGGTATAAATCGATGGCTCCAGAATAGAAACCAAACTTATGGGCTGTTGAAGCATATACAAACAAATCGTTACCTGATAGATGTTCTTCAAGTTCAAGAAATAGCTCAAAAGCGCGATCAATGTTATTTAAATTATAATAACAATGGGCGGTTTTTATTCGTGTTGGGATATCGAGTTCGGATCCATCAGCTACAATTTGGTTATATATTTGCAAGGCTGAAAAGTACTCACCACGGTCGAACAAAGAATTGGCCTTCCTGAGCTGTGAACTCTGGCCCATGAGAAGGGTCGAAGTCACCAGAAAAATGGCTACCAATGCTGATCTTAAACTAGGTTTCATATCTTTTTGTTTTCTGTCCGTTAGTAAAAATTCAATCATCAATTTATGAAAAATCAGAAATATCTGATTGAACGCATACCAGGACGTCGGTTAAACGAAAAGTCAAATTGTAAACTTATTTCGTGCGATCCTGCCTTAGCATACTGTGTTATGGGCGAGAAAGAATAATCGAAGGAGTACCGCAGAGTAAACTGACGATTGATAATATATTCAGTAAGAAACACCACTTCTGAAACAGTGCGGTATGATAATCCTACCCAAACCTGTTCTGCCAATAAAACATTTACTGAAGCATCGAACTGCATTGGTGCGCCATAAACTTCTTTTATTAATAGTGTTGGTTTAACTTTAACCGGATCCCAATCAAATACATAACCTCCATACAAATAGATGTGCATATTTTTAGCATCGAGCTTATTTTTAAATTTTCCGGTGCGCTCATTAAAATTGTCGGAAAAAAACTTGGGAATAGAAAAACCGATAAAATAGTCTTCGGCATAATAATAAGAGCCAAATCCAGCATTAAAATATAAGTTTGACTCCTTTCCACTGAAAACAGGATCCATAAATTGTTCGGTAACAGCTTTGGTTCCATCGTACACTACCGAACTAAATCCAAGTTGAAGGCCAAATGACAGAAATTTTTCTCTGTCGATTTGTAAGCGGTACGAACCTGACCCCATTAAATCAAAAGTATTGGAAAATCCAAGATGGTCGTTAACCATTGTCAGTCCAAACCCAAGATTGGTATCTTCAAGTGGCCCATGCACGTTTAATGCCTGATTCATGGGTGCCCCTTCAAATCCAATCCACTGACTTCTGTGTATCAGTAAACCACTGATAACATCGCGTGTTCCGTTATAAGCAGGGTTTAATAAGCCCTGATTTGCTATATAGTGGTTAAACCGATACTGATTCTGGGCTGAAGCAGTAACTCCACTTATTAAAAGCAAAACGAATATCAGAGTTTTCCTTATCATATTAATGGGTCTGATACAGCATAGCAATTGATTATTGCTATGCTGCCTGGGTTATAATTTCTATCTTCTAAGTTCAATATATCCATTATACTTGCGGGTAACAACTTTACCCTCAACATTCTTTTTAACATTAAATATGTAATAATAGGTTCCGTTAGGAAGTTCAGAGCCTATAGACACCATGGCACCAATATTTGAACGTCCATCCCAATCGTTCTCATATTTATTTCCTTTACTGCGATATACAATTGTTCCCCATCGGTTAAATACTTCAAGTGAAGATTCTTCTGTTGCACCTAATCCAGATATTACAAAGTAATCGTTTATACCATCACCGTTTGGCGAGAATGCATTGGGCAACAGGAACGACATATCGTCACCAAAATCTTTATTACCTACTACAATATATACTTTTGCAGCTGAAGCTCTGGATGGTATATCATTGTTAGTAATAACGTAGGTTAACGAATCCTTACCATAGAAGGTTGGTAACTTTTGGTAAACCAGCAAACCGGTAACAGGATCGAGCGAAACCTCACCAAGTGGATCAGGCCCGGTTATTTGGAATGTAATGTTAACGCCTCTTAAATCAACTCCGGATAAGAAGAAGTCGTTATCGCCAACATTTATCTCTCCCACTAACTGGCCTTTACGCAGATATAAGGTATCAGCAACAGCAATCAATGGAGTTTCAAAGATTATGGCAGTTCCATTCATCCATGAACTACATCCTCCTACTCCTAAACCTAATACCTGATAATTTCCGGTAATACTAACAGTTCCAAAGTTTAATATATCACCATCACCATCTAAAGGATCCTGAGCCACTTCAACACCATTATGATACAGATAATACTGAACGCCGTTTTCAGAGCCATCAACAATAATTTCATGGTCGTTAATTGAACCTCCGCTACTGATATTAAATATGGCAGGCATAGGATTCATAAGCACAGTAAATGGATCTGAATCGAAATAACAACCAGATTCAAAATGGCGTGCTCTTACGAAATAAGTACCTGTTCCATGTGGTAAACCAAACATACGGGGACTACCATTACCTTCAATGAAATCGACCGTATTTCCACCTCGTATAAGTTGATAACCAACACCAACATCGGTAATTGACACACCAACAGAAACACCTGGCAGATTGGCACAATATTCATTTCCATCAGGTAATTCAACATTGAAAATGGTGGCTGCCTGGCGAACATTGACCAGAGTCCAACTGGTTTCAGAAGAACATCCTCCTGTATAGGTAGCTTTCACCCAGAAGAAACTTGCACCTGAAGCAAAACTTGTTAAATTAAAGGTTAATGCGCTACCTGTACCAATCTGGTCGTAACCTGCCACATAGCCATCTTCATTACCAGGAATCATCATAGCATCGGAGTAAAGTTGGTAAACAACTCCAGTTTCACTACCCGACAAGGATAGTACAATGGATGATGCACACCCTGATGCAGGTCCTGTAAGGTCATAAACAACCGGTGAAGGTTCTTCAGTAATCACTATATCAGTTGCCACTGTAACAATGCATTCGCCACTTCGTGACGCTTCAATGCGGTAGGTACCAGCAGGAATTATTCCAATTACAAAATTACCAGTACTTGTGCGGGTTTCAGATTGAATAACAACACCACTCATTTGATCAACCACCGAATAAGTAACACCAACCTCACTATCGCTTAACCCAACTTCAACCCCACCATCAAATGAGCAATAAGTGGTTGCATCCATTGTAACAGTTATTCCGGTTACATCAGGCTCGGGATGTCTGGTTACAGTAATCTGTCCATTCATACTTGAAGTACAACCGGTAAGATTATTTCTGGCATAAACAGTATAGTTACCATCATTGAATTGGCCGTTAAAATACAATGGCAATCCAACTCCATCAATCTCATCCATTAACTGATTAAAGCTTCCATTG
>CAZFTD010000129.1:0-10212 GCA_964521525.1 uncultured Marinilabiliaceae bacterium
TTACTCACAGGAAATCCAAAGGCAAAATAATCAAAATCAACTTCCGAGAAATTATTTGAACTTCCCATTGATTTGATATTTTGCGAAAAACCACTGATGCCTGATTCAAAATAGAATGATAAGGTATCGATGCCTGTATAAGAGGCTGGGTTGAGGCTGTTGAGGTGATACGGCGACCTTAATCCAATACCGGTACCTCCCATACCTGTATTACGGCCGAATCCCTTGTTGTTAATCTCTCCTATTCCATAGCGCGAAAACGGGGAAAATGTTCTGGTTTGAGAAATAATTTCGCTTAAAGGTAGTATGGCTATTAACCCTAAAAGCAGGAGCTTACATTTATTATGCATTGTTTTCCAATATACGGTTTAATCCTTTTAACACCAGATTTAGATCTGCAAAGATGGGTTTTTTTAATTTTTTGACCAAAAATTCTGAATCGCCACCTGTTATAATAGTTTTAACAGACTTAAATTTTTCACTGCAGAAATTTCTGTACCCTTCTATTTCAAAAATCATTCCATTAAATGAACCTGAAGAAATTGCTTCATGAGTATTTCTTCCGGGGAATGTTATTTCCTGACTTTTTTGAACCAACGGCAGCCTGCTGGTAAAATGATGCAAAGCTTTAAGCCGCATTTCCAGTCCCGGAGCTATATCGCCGCCAAGATAGTCAGTACCGTTAATCAATATGTCATAAGTAATGGCTGTGCCAGCATCAATAACCAAAACATTTTCGTCCGGAAATAAGAATTGTGCTCCAGCAATAGCTGCTAACCTGTCCTTGCCAAGTGTATGTGGCGTTTGGTAACGGTTCACAAATGGCAGCGGCGTTTGATGGTCGAGTACAACTATCTGTTTTACAAAAGGCTCAAGAAGTTTTTTAATATTAAACTCTTCATTCTTTACTACCGACGAAATAATAACTCTTTCTATTTGATAATTTTTGATGTAATCAGTAATTTTAGTATAGTCGTTACCAATTGTATCGGTTGCTATAAGGTTATTATTTTCAAATAAACCTGTTTTTACAGCACTGTTACCTCTGTCAATTGTTAAGCTAATCATGAAAATTATCAGAAATTTATTTCATTCTCGTGGACAAATTTAGCTTTTTTATCAATTCTATTTGATTTTGATTGCTTTTTGTATTTTTTTTGCCGCAAATAAAAAACTGTGTAACACATTTGCTATGCTCAAAATTCTTGTAGTTGAAGACGATAAATTTATTTCAGCCATTTTTTCTTTTTTTATTAAGGATTTGGGGCATACACTTATGGGGCGGTGTCAGTCGGGAGCTGCCGCTCTCGAAATGTGTGAGAAAGATCGTCCCGATGTGGTTTTGATGGATATTCATCTGGAAGGAGAGATGGATGGCATTCAAACTGCCGAGCGGTTGCAAAGAGACTACGAAGTACCTGTTATTTTTATTTCAAGCGATACCAGTAGCAATATTGTTGAAAGGGCCATCATTGCCAATTCGTATGGTTACTTAGTAAAACCTGTACAAAAAAAGGAACTGGGCATTACTATCGATTTGGCCTATTTCAAGCATAAAGTAACGTTGGACCAAAAACGACGCGAACAAAGTTTCAGGCAGTTTATTTCTGATGCGCCCATACCAATGGTTATAGTTACTAATAAGCGTATTCAGTATCTGAATATGAATGCTCTTGATCTTTTTCATTCTCATTACATCGAAGATATTATTGGTCTTCCGTTTTCCAATTTTGTTGGTGCTGATTCAATCGCTGATTTCAACCGTATTTTTGATGAGCCTCCTGTAATTGGAAAAAAAATAGAACGGTTTGATGCTGTGTTTAAAGACGTACATGGAAAAGAAATTGATGTGGTTATAAACGGCAGTTGGATAAGGTTTAATAATAACGATGCCATTCATCTTATACTTTCCGATATATCATCAGAAAAACTGGCCCTACATGAAGCGTTAATTTTAAAGGAGATACTTCGTGAAGGTCATGGCGCCATAATGGAGTTTAATGCTCAACTGGAAGTGTGCTTTTTAAATAAAGCTTTTGACGAATTAATTCAATGTGCAGGTGATTGTATTGGCAAATCGTTGTTTGATTTGTCTTCGCTAATGGTTGACAAGGAAATGGTTAACTTAAACATTTCCAAATCGCCGACTAGCACTTTTTATATGGAGATTAATACTTCGGGAAAGAAGTTAATAAGCAAAGTTTACCCGATTAACACCTCGACTGGGAAGCCCGAGCGATACTTGGTTTCCGTTATTGAAGTTTTGCACATTCATTAACTCCTTCTCTCATAAATGCGCTAGTTCCTATCTGCCAGGAGCTAAGAACTAAAAACGTCTGCCTTTTTTCTATTTACTTGTCACCACCATTTGGTTCAGAATGAATTGAATTTCATCCAAATTTTTAATTCCGGGCATAACCAACAATAGTTTTCCTTGCTTTTCTTCCATTTTGGCTTTTTGGGGATTGGCCTGAAGCCATTTTAAAATGTTGCCAAAAATATCTGATTTGTAGAACGCTGATTCGGGGTTGCTGATAAAGTAAATGCGAATGGTATTGTTTTTAAAAACCAGCTTTTCAATGCCCAGGCTCCTTGCTGTTATCCGAATTTTTACTATGTTCAGTAATCCTTCGGCCTGATGGGGTGGTTCACCAAAACGGTCGGTTAAATTATGCCTGAACGTTTCAAGTTGTTCAATTGCAATTATATTATCTAACTCCCGGTATAAGTCCATTCGCTCGGTAATATTTCCAATATAATGCTCGGGGAACCTAACTTCTTCATCGGTTTCAATCTGGCAATCAGCAACAAAATGAAGGGAGGGTGTTTCATTGGTTTCTATTGCTCCTGATGCGAGTTCAGGATATTCCGATTCACGAAGTTCCAAGAGTGCCTCCTGAAGAATACGGTGGTAGGTTTCGTAGCCAATGTCGGCTATATATCCGCTTTGCTCGGCCCCAAGTATATTGCCTGCACCCCGAATATCCAAATCCTGCATAGCAATGTTAAAGCCACTTCCCAACTCAGAAAATTCTTCAAGTATTTTAAGCCTTTTACGGGCATCGTTGGTGAGGGTGCTAATGGGTGGTGCCAGCAGGTAACAAAAAGCTTTTTTGTTGGAGCGGCCTACACGGCCACGAAGTTGGTGAAGTTCGCTTAAGCCAAACTGGTGTGCATTGTTGATGATGATGGTATTGGCGTTGGGAATATCCAACCCTGATTCAATAATGGTGGTTGCAATTAAAACATCGTAATCGCCCTCAATAAAATCGAGCATTATGGATTCGAGTTTCTGTCCTTCCATCTGGCCATGAGCCACAACCGTTTTAACTGAGGGCAGAATTCGATTTATTAATGCCTCAATTTCCAGAATATTATGCACCCGGTTATTGATAACAAACACCTGCCCGTTTCTTTCAACTTCGTAAAGAATTGCTTCTTTTATAATTTCTTCATTAAATGTATGCAATTCTGTAACAATAGGATGTCTGTTGGGAGGAGGTGTGTTAAGTATTGATAAATCGCGGGCACCCATTAATGAAAATTGCAGTGTACGTGGAATCGGAGTAGCTGTGAGCGTAAGGGTATCCACATTCACTTTCAGCTCTTTAAGTTTTTCCTTCACTGACACACCAAACCGTTGCTCCTCATCCACAATGAGCAGTCCAAGGTCTTTAAATTCTACATCTTTGCCAATTAGCCGATGGGTGCCAATCAGAATATCTACTTTCCCTTCTTTTAAATCGTGCAAGGTTTTTTTTACTTCGGCGGCTTTTCTCAGGCGGCTGACATATTCTACCCGGCAGGGAAAATCTTTTAATCTTTCCCTAAAGGTTCGGTAGTGTTGCAATGCTAATATAGTGGTAGGAACCAGCAACGCCACCTGCTTATTGTCGGTTACAGCTTTGAAGGCCGCCCTAATGGCAATTTCAGTTTTGCCAAAGCCTACATCGCCACATACCAAACGGTCCATGGGACTGTGGTTTTCCATATCGGCTTTAACAGCCAGGGTTGATTTATATTGGTCGGGAGTATCCTCGTACATAAACGATGCTTCCAACTCTTTTTGCAGGTAAGAATCGGGTGAAAAGGCAAACCCCGGTTCTGCCTTTCTGCGGGCATACAATGCAATTAATTCTCTGGCAATATCTTTAACCTTTGTCTTGGTTTTATCTTTCATCTTTTGCCAGGCACCTGAACCCAGTTTGTTAATGCGTGGCGGTTCGCCTTCCTGTCCCTTGAATTTGCTAATTCGATGCAGAGAGTGAATGTTTACCAGAAGTACATCATTGTCGCGATAAACCAATCGAATGGCTTCCTGTTTTTTCCCATTAACTTCGGTGATTACTAAACCTCCAAAACGGCCCACACCATGGTCAACATGAACCACGTAGTCGCCGGGGTTTAACCGGGTTAACTCCTTTAGTGTTACTGCCTGCCGGGCTGCTTTCGCCTGATCGGTTCTCAGTGTAAATTTATGGTACCTATCAAATATCTGATGGTCGGTATAAACACACCATTTTAAATCGTGGTCAACAAATCCTTCATGCAGGGCATGCTCTATCTCGTGATAATGAATATCGCTTCCTTTGTCGGCAAATATCTGACGCAAACGTTCCAGTTGCCTTTGATTGCCCGAAAGAACAAATACCGAATATCCTTCACTCTGCCTTTCTTTAATATTCTCTTCCAATAGCGGAAAATGCTTGTGAAAGACCGGCTGAGGCGACATGTTGAATTCAATGGTGGTGTCGGTCTTCCATCCCTGAGAATTGGCCCAAACCACAAGTGGACTGGGCTTCACCAAATCAGCAAAGGTTTGTCCATTAATTAATACGCCCTTTTTTACCGGAGCCGATTCCTCATGCCGTGAAATTTCTGATTGCTCAACTTTCTTAAAAATCTGATCCATTTTGGATGTTATTACAGAAGGTGCATCCATCCATAGAATAACATTCGAAGGCATAAAAGATGGCAAAGGAATTAGCTCATCTTCGCTTGTTTGCATCAAATCAGGAATGATTACAATTTCTTCGTAAGCGGTTTTCGAGAGTTGCGATTCAATGTCAAACGACCGGATACTTTCAATATCATCTCCAAAAAAATCAATCCGGAAAGGTTCTTCAAATGAGTAACTAAAAACATCCAGAATAGAACCTCTTACTGAAAACTGACCGGGTTCGTATACAAAATCGGTTCGTTTAAATCCCAGCTCTTTTAAAAAATCGACAATGAACCCAAGCTCTGTTTTTTCGTTCTTTTTTATGGTTATGGTTTGGTTGTCGAGTGTTTTAAGCTGAGGCGCCTTTTCCATCAAGGCTTCGGGAAACGAAATGTAAAACTGCCCGGGTTGGGCATTACGTAGGTTTTGTAACGCCTCAGTACGAAGTATTGCCTGATTGCTGTCGATATGTCCAAATTCGGGCGATCTTTTATAAGATGAGGGTAAGAAAAAAACAGACTCATCACCCAATAACTGGGCTAAATCGTGATATAAATAAGCAGCATCTTCTTTCTCTGATGCAATTATAAAATGCGGGGAGCCATTTCGTTGTGTGCTTGCCAATAATGCCAATGCTGAACCTGAAAGGCCTTTAAAATATATTGTCCCTTGTCGTTTGGCAAACCACTCATTTATTTCAGTGATTTGAGGATGATTAGTAAAATCTTTTACTAAAGAGCTGATGTAGCCCATACTTTTTGCGGCCAAAATTAATTAAAATTCATTCGCAAACGAATAATTATATGCCTTTAAAGATTTATGAAACGAGCATGATTCGTCAAACACAAACACGGATGAAATTGAATAACTCAAAAGTATCATACTGCAAATAAACAAAAAAGCTGAGAAAAATCACCTGTATCAATTGTTTTACAATATTATAGAATTCAATACATTTACATCTTGTGTTGGTAAGACCTTTTATTCAGAATATTTCCGTTGAAATAATTGACAGACAGTTTAAGATTATATAATTAAGTTGATTTTTAAGAAATAGCTCGAAAATGAATGTATATAAATTTGGTGGTGCATCGGTAAAAGATGCTGTCGGTGTGCGTAATGTTGTTGATATTATTAAAAGAGCTCAACGCCCTTTGATTATAGTGGTTTCGGCCATGGGAAAAATGACCAACGCTCTTGAAATTGTAGCCGACAATTACTTCAATCAGAAAGCGGACGATTGCCTTAAGAAACTTGAGGAGGTAAAGAATTACCATGCTCAAATTATTATTGACCTTTTTGGAGATAGCAGGGGTTCTAAAGGATACAATGAGCAGATTGCTTTGATGGAGAACCGGTTAAAGCAGGCTCCATCTATGCATTATGATTTTGAATACGACCAGATAGTTTCTTTTGGAGAACTTTTCTCCACCTCTATTGTGTGCGACTACATATTAAAAGAGGGCATTAAATGTAAATGGGTTGATTCAAGAACCATACTGAAAACCGATGACTTATACAGGGATGCCAATGTGGATTGGAATCTAACAACCAGCCAAATGAAGGCAGCTTTTTCATTTAATGATGCCGATATGTACCTGACCCAGGGGTTTTTGGGTGGCACGCTTAGCAATTTGACAACCACACTTGGGCGCGAAGGGTCGGACTATACAGCCGCTATAATTGGGCATGTGATGGATGCAAAAGGTGTCACCATTTGGAAAGATGTTCCCGGGGTGTTGAATGCCGACCCCAGAATTTACGAAAAGGCACAGAAAATTAGCGAACTATCCTATAATGAAGCCATTGAGCTAACGTTTTATGGTGCGCAGGTTATCCATCCAAAAACATTAAAGCCCTTACAAAACAAAGAGATTCCGTTGTTTGTGAGGTCATTTATTGAGCCCGATGCATCTGGAACCGTTATACACTCACGAATTGGAATCAGTGAACCACTTCCTGCCTTTGTACTTAAACGCGATCAGTTTTTTATAACCGTACATCCCAAAGATTTTTCATTTATAATGGAGGAAAAGCTGATTGATATTATCTCCATTTTTAAAAAATATCGGGTTAAAATGAATTTAATGCAAAGCTCGGCTTTGAATTTCTCGGCTTGTTTCGATCGAAAACGCGAAACTATGGCGCTTTTAGATGATTTACGCCAGCATTTCTCGATTCGGTATAACGAAGGGGTTGACTTGCTTACCATTAGGCAATACACTACAGAAGCCATTAATGAAATGACCAATGGTCGCGAGATTATTGATTCGCAGATAACCCGTAAAGTGGCACGCTTTATTTTAAAGTAATTATTCCGATGGATTAAGCTTTATTCTGAAGCCTGCCTTTAAGCCTCTTCGGTTACCGTATTCATCATAAAGAGCATAAGCCAGTACCATGGAGTGAACTTCTTTTTGGAATTGTTTGGCCTGAGCCGAAAAGTACCAGGTTTCTGTAAACTGAATTTCCTCAATTCTATCGCGCGAAAAGTCGGGAGACGATTCGAGCTGTTTTAGCTCTGCCAAAGTAAGAGGTTTGTTGGTATAGTAATGGTATGCAGTGAGTTGACCTGAATAAACTGCATTAAAAATTTCATCAACCATTTTTTGTCGTTGAACCCCTTTTAATCGGTATTCCGACCAATCGTCGGTTGAATCGAAATTATAAATAGTTACCGGATATATAATGGTATCTGCAATGAGTGATTCCAAATCAGCTGCAATCTTTTGAATGCCGATCGATTTTTCAACTGGTGTCTTAGGTTTTTCGCTACAGGCAACAATTAGAATAACGAATAAAGAAAGGATTGTAATTGTTCTCATGGTAATACGATAATTGAAATTTCCCTTATGCATCGAACCTCAGCCTCATTCCCTTTTGCGAAAGGTCGAATAGGCCATTATCATAGGCCAGGTGGCCATTAACATAGGTTTGGGCAATTTGGTTCGAGAAGGCAGTCCCGGATAAAGGCGACCACCCACACTTATATAATACATTCTGGTCATTAACTTCCCAGAGCGTATGAGGTTTGATGATGACCAAATCGGCAAAGTATCCCTCTCTGATAAAACCTCTGTTTTTTATTCTGAATAATCTTGCCGGAGCATGACACATTTTATCCACCACCATTTCTTTTGTAAAAATCCCTTGCTCGGCTAACTCAAACATGGCGATTACTGAATGCTGAACAAGTGGGCCTCCCGATGGCGCTTCAAAATACTTACGCGATTTTTCTTCCAGTGTATGAGGTGCATGGTCGGTGGCAACAACGTCAATTAAACCTGACTTAAGCCCGTCTCTCAATGCTTCTTTGTCGGCTTTTGATTTAATAGCCGGGTTCCATTTTATTCTGGATCCAAATTTTTCATAATCATCCTCATCAAACCACAAATGATGCACGCATACTTCGGCAGTAATTTTTTTATTCTCCAGAGAGGAAGTGCTATCAAACAAGGCAAGTTCTTTGGCTGTTGATAAATGTAAGATGTGAAGCCGGCTATTGTATTTTGATGCCAGTTCTACTGCCATTGATGATGATTTATAACATGCCTCTGCATTTCTTATAACCGGATGATATTTGAAAGCAATGTCATCGCCAAATGTTTGCCGGTAATGTTGAAGATTGGCCCTTATAATGCCCTCATCCTCGCAGTGGGTTGCTATCAATAACTTAACCTCACGAAATAAGTCTTGCAGGGTTTTAGGATTGTCAACCAGCATATTACCCGTTGAAGAACCCATAAAAACCTTTATCCCACAAATGTTTTCAGGGTCTGCTTTTAATAATTCCTTCAAATTATCGTTGGTTGCGCCCAAATAAAACGAATAGTTCGCCGGTGAGTTTTGCGAGGCAATGGTGTACTTTTTCTCCAGCTCATCTATGGTGGTTGCCTGAGGATTGGTGTTGGGCATCTCCATAAAAGATGTTACACCTCCCGCCACTGCAGCTTTCGATTCTGATAAGATATTGCCTTTGTGTGTGAGACCGGGTTCACGAAAATGAACCTGATCGTCAATGGCTCCCGGTATCAGAATGTGGCCCTCAGCATCTGTTGTCAGGTCAGCAACAGGCAGTTTATCACCATCCTTAAAAATTCTATCAATAAACTGACCTTTAATAAGTATGCTTCCTCTATAACGTTTGCCTTCATTGATGATGATGGCATTTTTTATCAGCCTGGTTTTCATAAGCAAAAGTTTATTATTGATACAGGAATATAAGGTTTTAACAAATGTGTGCTAATCCTCTGGTCTGGTCTCATAGATTAGGGTTTGTTGATTCAATCACCTTCAAAATAATCTGAGGTTTTTTGCAACTGTTATTTATGATGCTCATGCTTCTGATACGACCTGAAAAAACTGGAAAATTTTATTTTTATAACACCCCAAAGAGCCTCATTAAAAATACCGCCACTCATTTTTGAGAATCCTTGTTTTCGGTCGGTAAACACAATCGGCACTTCAATAATATTAAAACCATGCTTCCAGGTGTTGAATTTCATCTCGATCTGAAATGCGTAACCTTTAAATTTAATCCTGTCAAAATCAATTGCTTCAAGAACTTTTCTATTGTAACATTTAAACCCGGCGGTGGTATCCATTATTTTCATTCTGGTTACAAAACGAACATAAACCGAGGCAAAATATGACATTAGCACCCTTCCAATGGGCCAATTAACCACATTTACACCTGATTTGTACCTCGAGCCAATAGACAGATGGGCACCATCCACGGTACATGCCCTGTATAGCTTTGGTAAATCATTAGGATCGTGCGAAAAATCAGCATCCATTTCAAAAATATACTCATAGTTATGCTCCAAGGCCCATTTAAATCCTGTTATATAAGCGGTGCCAAGCCCCAGCTTACCCGTCCGTTCAACAAGGTGCAGTCGATCCCCAAAATGGCTTTGAAGCTTCTTTACCAGGGAAGCTGTTCCATCAGGTGAGTTGTCGTCAATTATTAAAACATGAAGGTTTTCAATGGGCTGATTCAGCGTTGCCTCAACAATAGAGACGATATTTTCTCTTTCGTTGTAAGTTGGGATGATAACAAGATTCTTGTACACTATATAGTTTTTTTAATTTGAACATTTGCGAAGATACAAGAAGATACAAGTTAACAAACATTTTTCAGGAAAAAAATCGACAAATATTTGTTTGGAATAGGTTATTTTTATTACCTTTATAGTTCCGACTTTATTAAAAAATGCACTTTTTAGGTGTTGAAAACATTGTCTTCCAGCCCCTTCATATTTTTTAACAGA
>CAZFTD010000130.1:0-10200 GCA_964521525.1 uncultured Marinilabiliaceae bacterium
ATTTGAAATCCTCAAGGCCATCAATCCTGAAATAATTATTCATCCCGAAAAGTTTAAAGAATATGAAGCTGTTTGCGATTTCTTTCTGTTCGATACGCCATCGGTCAGTCACGGTGGTACAGGCCAAAAATTTAACTGGGAGCTACTGAATCAGTACTCCGGAAACCTTCCGTTTTTTTTAAGCGGAGGCATTGGTCCGGGTGATGCTGGTGAAATAATGAGAATCGGAAACAACCTTATGACTGGTGTTGATATTAACAGCCGTTTTGAAACAGCCCCTGGATTAAAAAACATTGACGCTATAAAACTGTTTATTGATGAGTTAAACAGTTAAACATTAGTAATATGAAACGTACCATTTTATTTGGATTAGCAATTGGTTTATTAGTAACTGCTTGCAAAACCTCAGGAAGCGATAACGCAAAAAACAAAGACAAGGCGGTGCCATCTGTTGGGTTTGATTTGGCTAAAATTCCAATTAGTACTGCTGAAATTGGCAGTATCCCTTATTTTCAACTTCCCGAGGGTTATAATTTCTCAACCAGAAATAACAATGATTATGATTTTCTGAGATTCTGGACAGGCTCTGAATTTCTTTTACCCGAAGGAAAGGTTTTCCAGTCCCGAATTATCCCAAATCAAGGGAAATCATTTTCTTCGCTTGAATTCATGAAGGGCTTTGAAGCAACGCTTAAAAAGGCAGGAGCAATACAGATTTTTGAAGGTAAAGTGCCCAGAGAAGAAATTGATAAATTTGAGGAGACCAATGGAACTCAGAATCGAATTAACAATCTGGATGCATATGGGTTTCAAGGCTATGCCAAAACCTGGATTTATGTGATTCGACATCCCGATAAATATATTTGGTTTCAGATAAACGAATCGGATGATAATGCCAGTATTAACCTTGGAATTGTTGAATCTGAAATACTTTAAAAAAAACACCCTAACCCAATTTTCAAAATCAACCAATTTAACACATCTACAATACACCATGTATCAACCCAACGAAAAAGGCTTTTACGGAAAGTTTGGAGGGGCATTCATTCCTGAAATGCTCATTCCCAACATTGAGGAGCTTAAAAGCAAATATCTTAAAATTATCACATCCGAATCGTTTCAAAAGGAATACCACCGTTTGCTCAACGATTATGCCGGACGTCCGTCGCCATTATTTAAAGCCGAAAGGTTATCGTCAAAATATGGCGCCAACATCTGGTTAAAACGCGAAGATTTAAACCATACCGGTTCGCACAAACTCAATAATACCATTGGCCAGATTTTACTGGCCAAAGAAATGGGACGTCAGCGTATTATTGCCGAAACCGGTGCCGGTCAGCATGGTGTGGCAACCGCCACGGTATGCGCCCTAATGGGCTTAAATTGTGTGGTTTATATGGGCGAAACCGACATGGAGCGTCAGGCACCCAACGTTGCCCGTATGCGTATGCTGGGAGCAGAGGTAATCCCTGCCAAATCGGGCAATCGCACCCTGAAAGATGCCACCAATGAAGCTCTTCGCGACTGGATAGCCAATCCCACCGACACGTTTTACCTGATTGGTTCGGTAGTGGGGCCACATCCCTACCCCGACATGGTAGCCAGGTTGCAATCGGTTATCAGTGCCGAAATAAAACAACAACTAAAAGAAAAAACAGGAAACGAGTTGCCCGATTATGTAATTGCTTGTGTGGGTGGAGGCTCCAATGCTGCCGGTAGTTTTTACCATTTTTTAGACAACGCATCGGTAAAACTCATTGGCACCGAAGCTGCCGGTCTGGGTGTTGATTCGGGAGAAACAGCCGCATCAATGGCTTGTGGCGATTTGGGTATCATACATGGCAGCATGACCTACCTGATGCAGAACGAAGATGGCCAGATAACCGAGCCATACTCCATTTCAGCAGGACTGGATTATCCGGGCATTGGCCCGCTTCATGCTTACTTAAGAGACGCAGGCCGCGCCACCTACATTCCTGTAACCGACCAACAGTCGCTGGATGCTGCAATGGAACTTACCCGACTGGAAGGCATTATACCGGCGCTTGAATCGGCACATGCTTTGGCAACGCTTGGACTGCTATCCCTCAAAACTACCGACAATGTAGTTGTAACCGTCTCTGGCCGTGGCGATAAAGACATGAAAACCTACATGGAGCGCTTTAATCTTTAACGAGTCAAAATTGAAATTATGAACCGTCTTAATACTCTTTTTCAACAAAAACAAAATTTGTTATCAATATATTTTACGGCAGGTTTTCCGAAACTAAACGATACGTTAACCATTTTAAAAGCACTTCAGGATGCTGGTGTTGATTTCGTTGAGATAGGGATGCCATTTTCCGACCCGCTGGCCGATGGCCCGGTGATTCAGTCGAGCAGCACAAAAGCCTTACAAAATGGGATGAGCCTTAAAATACTGTTTGAACAGCTTCAGGAGGTGAGAAAAACCATTGATATGCCATTGGTTTTAATGGGGTATCTCAACCCGGTTTTAAAGTATGGCGTAGAGGCGTTTATCGCCAAATGCAAAGAAATTGGCATCGATGGACTAATACTCCCCGACCTGCCTTTTGAACTTTACAATGAAAAATACCGGCAACTGTTTCAAGCGTCCAACATCAGCAACATATTCCTGATTACGCCTCAAACACCCGAAGAGCGGGTTAGATTGCTCGACCAGCACTCAACTTCATTCTTGTACATGGTTTCATCGGCTGCCGTAACCGGGACAAAATCAGGCGTAAGCCGGCAACAGATTGATTATTTTAACCGGATTAATCAACTGAACCTTAAAACACCACGAATGGTAGGTTTTGGTATCAGCAACAACGATAGTTTCAGGCAAGTTTGCAATTATGCGCATGGCGCTATTGTTGGCAGTGCTTTTATAAAACTCCTTGAGCAAAGCTCCTGTTTAGAAACTGATATTGCTGATTTTGTTAAGTCAATCAGAGGAATATCGAGGTAAATAAAGGCAGAAGTTTTTAGTTCCTATCATTTTTTACTAACATCTAACACCTAACAGCTAGGAGCTAGCAACTAAGAACTAGCAGCTAACATCACGCTTATTCTTTCAAAACGCCATAAATACTGTAGTTTTTTCTTATAAAAAACAATGATTTTCGCTACTTTTGCAATCATTTTATCAATATGGAAAAACATCACAGCGAAACAGTGATTATAAGAATGCATTGCCCCGACCAAAGGGGAATTGTAGCCAGAATTACTGATTTTATTTACCGAAACAATGGCAACATTGTAGCATTGGACCAGCATACCGACCGCGACGAGAAACGCTTTTTTATGAGAGTTGAATGGGAACTCGACGGATTTTCACTCACAAAAGAGCAAATATCGCCGGCATTTGAGCATTCTATTGCCATACCCTGCAAAATGAAATGGAAGCTTAATTTCTCGGAGCAGATACCCAAAATGGCAATTTTTGTATCGAAAATGTCGCATTGCCTTTATGATTTACTGGCACGGCATCAGGGTGGTGAAATAAAAGCCGACATACCACTGATAGTCAGCAACCATAAAGATTTGGAAGATGTGGTGAAAAAATTCGGGATTAAATTTGTGCACATACCCATTACTGCCGAAAACAAGGTGGAACAAGAAAAAAAGGAATTGGAGATACTGAAGGAATATAACGTTGATTTCATCGTTCTGGCAAGGTATATGCAGGTTTTATCGTCCGATTTTGTTTCAAATTACCCCGAACGCATCATAAACATACACCACTCGTTTTTACCGGCGTTTGTGGGAGCAAAGCCATACCATGCAGCCCACGCACGTGGAGTAAAGATAATTGGTGCTACCAGTCATTATGTTACTTCTGAGCTCGATGCCGGACCAATCATCGACCAGGGCATATCGCGCATCAGCCATCACGACAGTGTTGACCGCCTGATACAAAAGGGTCGTGATATTGAGAAAATAGTTCTTTCACGTGCAGTTAAAGCCCACGTTGATCGCAAAACGCTGATATATAAAAACCGTACCGTGATTTTTAATTAAACAGTGAAATCCTTCAATGGCAAAACAAAACATCGTAATCATTAAATACAATGCCGGGAATATCCGTTCGGTAAACAATGCCTTACAACAAATTAATCAGGAGGCCGAAATCACTGCCGACCCTGAAAAAATAACACGTGCCCACAAAGTCATTTTCCCCGGAGTGGGCGAGGCCAGCACCACCATGAAATACTTAAACGATACCGGTTTATCAGACGTTATAAAATTGCTTAAGCAACCGGTTTTGGGCATTTGTTTGGGCATGCAATTGATGGGAAGCTTTAGCGAAGAGGGCAATGTTAGGTGTTTGGGCATTTTCGATGAAACCGTGAAAAAATTTATCCTTCCAACCCCAAACCCCGATAACCTGAAAATACCTCAAATGGGCTGGAACAGGATTTATAATCTTAAAAGCAATCTTTTTGATGCTTCCCTCGAAGGGCAATATGTGTATTTTGTGCATAGCTATTACGTATCATCAGGGCCTCATACAGCAGCTACCACCGATTATATTCTCCCCTACAGCTCGGCTCTGCAACACGATAACTTTTTTGCAACACAGTTTCACCCCGAAAAAAGCGGCACTGTAGGCCAAAGGATACTTCAAAACTTTTTAAAACTTTAAAAAACCGTATCTTCGGTTTTTAACCAGGCTGATAATGAATAAAATTGAACTGATACCCGCTATAGACCTTATTGATGGCAAATGCGTGCGACTGAGCAAAGGCGATTACGACACAAAAAAAGTTTATAACGAAAACCCGTTGGAAGTTGCTCTGAAATTTGAGGCACACGGTATAACCCGTCTTCATTTGGTTGATTTGGATGGAGCTAAAGCCGGCCACGTTGTAAACCACAAAGTACTGGAAACCATCGCCTCCAAAACCAACCTGACCATCGATTTTGGCGGCGGATTAAAAACCACTCACGATTTAAAAATTGCTTTCGAAAGCGGTGCGCAAATGGTTACCGGAGGCAGCATTGCCGTTAAGAACCCTGAAGAATTCACAGGTTGGATTGCACAATATGGTTCCGAGAAAATCATCCTCGGCTCCGATGTTAACAACCGAAAAATAGCTGTATCGGGCTGGCTGGAAACATCGCCATTAGATTTATTCGATTTTTTAAATGGTTACACATCAAAAGGAATTACAAAAACCATCTGTACCGACATCAGCAAAGACGGTATGCTTCAGGGGCCATCTATTAATCTGTACAAAGAAATACTCAATAAGTTTCCCGATTTGTACCTCATAGCCAGTGGTGGTGTAAGTTGCTTAAAAGATATTGAAGACCTGCAGAAGGCCACTGTTCCCGCCGTAATATTTGGAAAAGCCATTTACGAAGGAAGGATAACCATGAAAGAGTTGGAGAGGATAGTTCTAAGGCTGAAGGCTGAAGACTGAAAAGAGTGGTCAGTTTGTGATTTACCCATTATGTAGTTATTTTTGACTTCAAATGAAATCGTACAGAGAATTAATTGTTTGGCAAAAAGCCATGTTATTGGTTGAAATGGTTTATACAAGAAGTAACTCATTCCCTTCGGAAGAAACATTTGGTTTGTCTGCTCAAATAAGAAGAAGTGCCATATCAATTCCTAACAATATTGCAGAAGGATACGGAAGAAACCAAACCAGAGATTATATTCGTTTCCTTCAAATATCCTCAGGTTCATTATATGAATTACAAACTCAGATTGAAATTGCTTTAAGACTTGACTATATTGAGCCTGAAGATTATGAAGTTTTGAATAGTTTGACCATAGAAATTGAAAAAATGCTAGCATCCTTGATTCGAAAACTTAAAAATACCATAAACTAAAAGCTTTGGCAAAACTACTGCCTTCAGCCTTCTAACTAGTAACTAAAGAATTATCCACCATGCTCGCAAAACGCATTATCCCATGCCTCGATATAAAAGATGGCATGACCGTGAAAGGAATTAAATTTGTTGAACTGAAAACTGTTGGCGACCCGGTTGAGCTGGCTGCGGCCTATGCTGCACAAGGTGCCGACGAACTGGTTTTTTTAGATATTACAGCCTCGCACGAAGGTCGCAAAACATTTGTCGACCTGGTCCATCGAATTGCGTTACACATTAATATTCCTTTTACCGTTGGTGGCGGAATAAGCGAGTTAAAAGATGCCGAAGCCCTGTTGAACGCCGGTGCCGATAAAATCAGCATCAACTCATCGGCCGTGCGTAATCCGCAACTGATTGACGATATGGCCAAAAATTTTGGAAGCCAGTTTGTGGTGGTAGCCATTGATGCCAAAAAAGAAGTCACCGGCAACGATTGGGCAGTTACTGTTAATGGTGGACGCATTTTTACTGAAAAAAGACTATTTTCGTGGGCTAAAGAAGCTGAAAACAGAGGTGCCGGCGAAATTCTTTTCACCAGTATGGACCACGACGGCGTTAAGCAAGGCTTTGCCAACGAAGCTCTTGCTAAAATCAGCACAGAGTTGTCCATCCCGGTAATTGCATCAGGCGGAGCCGGTTCCATGGAGCATTTCCGCGATGCCTTTGTTTTGGGAAAAGCAGATGCAGCCCTGGCAGCCAGCGTATTCCATTACAATGAAATACCGATACCACAACTTAAACAATACCTTAAAAACGAAGGCATTGCAATACGCCTGTAAAATTGGATGTAAACCCGAAAAAAATAAAATAATGACAATAGATTTCTCAAAATCGCCCGACGGATTAGTGCCTGCCATTATTCAGGATAATACCACAGCAAAAGTATTGATGTTGGGTTACATGAACGCCCAAGCACTCGAAAAAACGCAAAAAGAAGGGAAAGTAACCTTTTTCAGTCGCTCAAAAAAACGACTGTGGACCAAAGGCGAAGAGTCGGGGAATTTCCTGAACGTAGTATCTATAGCTTCCGATTGCGACAACGATACGCTGCTTATTAAATGCAATCCGGTTGGCCCAACCTGCCACACCGGGGCCGACACTTGCTGGAGTGAAACCAATAAAAACGAAGATATTCTTTTCCTTAAACACCTTCAGGATTTTATCGACAAGCGAAAAGCAGAAATGCCTGAGGGGTCGTACACCACATCCTTGTTTACCAAAGGCACCCGAAAAATAACCCAGAAAATAGGCGAAGAAGCTGTAGAAACCATTATTGGGGCAATGGCCAACGACGATGAGAATTTTTTGTACGAAGGAGCCGATTTGTTATATCACCTGATAGTATTGCTTTCGCACAAAGGCTACCGGATTGAAGACCTTGCAAATGAACTAAAAAAACGTCATAAGTAAGGTTACTTACTTAAGCAATATAACCAATAGCAGGCGCAGTGGTAGCTTGAAAACTTCTGTCCCACTCCAAGTTTTTTTAATGGTTGCCAGTAATGTCGCTCACAATCCACATCTTTACATATTGTTGATAGGTTCTTAACCTGAAAACATCTCTTCTATATTGTAAAACACTCTCTTCTGAACCCAAACAATCAAATAACAAACAAAAAAGGCAGCCTGTTGAGACTGCCTCTTTTGTTTGTAAGTTTCTTGTTTATCCTATTAAAGCCTAGTGCTTAGTGCTAGAAGCTAAGAACTCCTGCCTTCTGCCTTTCTTACCTTTTACTAAATTGTATCCGAATAATAAGCCTTTGGAATCTCCCTAAGGTTATATTGCGAAGCCATAATTTCACCGTAAGCACCCGCCGAACGAATAGCAAAATAGTCGCCGCGAGCCGATTTGGGCAAAAACAGAGCTTTTCCGAAACAATCAGATGATTCGCAAATGGGGCCCACCACATCATATTTTTCCTCGGGTGCCACACTCGAAAGGTTTTCAATTTTATGGTAAGCCTGATAAAGAGCCGGACGTATTAAATCAGTCATACCGGCATCAACAATGGCAAATTTTGTTTGAACACCTTCCTTTATGTAAAGCACTTTGGTTATCAAACTGCCCGATTGCGCCACCATCGATCGTCCCAGCTCAAAATGAACCTCTTGTTCAGGCAAAACCTTCAGGAACGTTTTAAACATTTTAAAATATCCGGCAAAATCAGGAATCGGATTCGTATCGGGCTGATAGTAATCAATACCCAAACCACCACCCACATTAATAATACGTGGGAAAAGCTGTTGAGAAATGAACCAATCCTGAATTTCATTCACCCGAATGCATAAATCTTTAAATGTATCCAAATCGGTAATTTGCGAACCAATATGAAAATGAAGCCCTTCGAGCTTGATGTTTTTCATTTCCCTGATGGCATTGGTAACCCGTTCCAAATCCCACTGATAAATACCAAATTTGTTTTCTTCAAGTCCTGTAGTAATATAATGGTGTGTATGGGCATTTACATTAGGATTAATGCGCAAAGCCACCGAAACGGTTTTATTTTTTGATGCAGCAATGGTGTTAATCACTTCAAGTTCGGGAACCGATTCTACATTAAAACAGGCAATATTATTATCAATGCCCAATTCAATTTCCCAATCAGATTTTCCAACTCCGGCAAAAACAATACCCGACGGCTTAAAACCCGACTCCAAAGCTTTCTTCACTTCATAGCCGCTCACACAATCAACGCCAAAACCAAAACTCCTGATGGCCTCCAGCAAACGCGAATTGGCATTTGCCTTTATGGCATAATGTACCACAAAACCATACTTCTGCGATTCTGTTTTTACAACGTTTAGGGTTTGCTCCAGCAAACCCATATTATAATAATAAAAAGGAGTTTGTATTTTCTGTAACTTTTCAAGCGGGAATTGGTTGTTCATTCTTCTCTTTTTCGCTAATTAATGATTAAAAAAGTTTTGCACTCAGGGCTCTCAAAGCATCTTTTTTATCGTTGGCATGAACCAGCAGCGACACGTTATGGTTACTGCCTCCGTATGATATCATGCGTATAGGAATCTCTTTCAGGGCCTCAAATATTTTAAAGGCATACCCTTTTTTCTCGCCTACTAAATCGCCAACCACGCAAATAATTACCATATCAGTATCCACCTCAACTGTCCCGAATTTCTTCAAATCGTCGAGAATTTCTTCCAGATGGCGATTGTTATCGATGGTAACAGATACACCAACTTCAGAAGTTGTAATCATGTCAATTGGCGTTTTATAGCTTTCAAAAATTTCGAAAACTTTGCGTAAAAACCCATATGCCAACAACATACGACCACTCTTGATTTTAATGGCGGTAATACCATCTTTTGCTGCAATGGCGGTAATGCGGTCTTTGGTTTGGCGGGACGATATCAGAGTTCCGGGCGCTTTAGGATCCATAGTATTCAAAAGGCGAACCGGAATATTGCTTAATTTTGCAGGCAAAACACTGGTAGGATGTAATATTTTGGCACCAAAATAAGCTAACTCTGCTGCTTCATCAAACGATAACTCAGCTATAGAACGAGTATTTTCAACATAGCGGGGATCGTTATTGTGCATGCCATCAATATCAGTCCAAATTTGAATTTCATCTGCCAGAACAGCTGCTCCAACCAACGATGCCGAATAATCGCTGCCCCCACGCTGAAGGTTATCTATTTCACCAAAAGCATTTCTACAAATATAACCCTGGGTAATAAACAGATTGCATTTGGGATGCTGGTCGAGCATTTGTCCAAGATTTTCACGTATATAAACCGGATCGGGCTCATTGTTTTTATCAATCCGCATATAATCCAAAGCCGGAAGAAGTACCGAATCAATGCCAATTTCATGCATATAATAATTGAACATGGCAGTTGAAATTAATTCGCCCTGAGCCAGAATTGTTTTTTCCTCAAAAACGGTAAACAAATCCTTTGTAAACGATTTAATATAGTCGAAATGAGCTTTTATAAGTTCCTTACCCTTTTCCTTATACTCCTTTTTCGAATAAAGCGCTTCAACCTCGTTGTAGTACTTACGTTCAAGATTGTTGATTACTTCATTGGCTCCATCGTGGTTCTTTTTATACAAGTAGTTGGCTATTTCAACCAAACTATTGGTTGTGCCCGACATAGCAGACAGCACAACAATTTTCCGCTGGCCATCATTTACCAAACGGGCTACTTCTTTCATACGCTCGGCAGATCCTACTGAAGTGCCGCCAAATTTTAAAACCTTCATTATATTCCGAGTTAATTTATGGAGTTTAAGTTTAAAAACCGGTTGCAAATTTAAGGGAATTCAGTTACTTAATGAAAAAAACATTCTTT
>CAZFTD010000131.1:0-10174 GCA_964521525.1 uncultured Marinilabiliaceae bacterium
AGGCAATTGGCCGAACTGGAGCGCTGACGTCCTCAGGTTGGAGTTTCTTCTCAAATCCATCGGGTATAGCTAAAAGTGATGTTGCATCTGCCGGGGTGGGGTATTACAGCGGATTTCATATTAAAGAACTCAGCTCCAGAGCCGCATTTGTTAACATCCCTACATCTCTTGTTAATGTATCGGGCGGTTTTACGCATTATGGGTTTGAGCATTACAGTTTGCAACAATACTCTTTGGTAACAGCGAAGCAATTAGCGCCATGGATGCGGTTGGGTGTCAAATTCAATTATTTGCTTCGTCATCAAACCGGAAGCGAAAAATTTGGATTAACCACCTTGGATGCAGGCGTTCAACTGGAGCCCGACCCTAAATTTGCTGTAGGCTTTTATGTGGTGAATCCGGCACGCATGCAATGGAAGTTGCACGATTGGAACGAGTATCATCCATCAGCTGTTTCGGCTGCATTGGCTTATAAACCTACTGTTTTTTTTAGTTTTGAACTTGGAGTTAATAAAAGTAACGAGCATCAGGCTGAAGTCTCTTTTGCCATTGAAGCTCCTGTTCACGAAATGGTGGTTTTACGTGGTGCAATGGTGTCTAAACCTTTAAGATTGGGCTTTGGCGCAGGTTTCAATTGGCAGTCAATCGACTTCAATGTAGGGTTTAACCACCATCAAACCCTTGGATTTTCTTCTGCATTTGGATTGCTTTTTAATATCCGGTCAATATCTGGCCGAAGGAATAGCCAATCATGAACCGGGGAATCATCATACTGGTTGGTTGGTTTTGCTCAGTATCGCTTTTATCGCAAAGCCTCGACGATGCTTATGTTTGGGCATCCGAGATTGTAGAGTCGTTGTCTGAAGAGGGCGATGATCAGGATTATTCGTATCTGATTGAAGATATTGTGCAGATTTATAATAATCCAATCAATATAAATCAGGCTACACGCCAAGAGCTGGAACGGATTATTTTCTTAAACGGGTTACAGATAGAGAATTTGTTGTTTCATCGTTATGTCAATGGCCCGTTTGGTTCTATTTATGAGTTACAGGCCATTGAAGGATTTAACCAGCGGTTGCTCGAATGGCTCGAACCTCTGGTTGTTTTTGAGGTTGAAGAAACCCGTGCAAGAGCTTTCAGGCCCCGGGGCGATGTGTTTTTACGAACCCGCTTTACTGTTGAAACGCCCGAGGGTTATAAGCCTAAAGGTGAGAATCCTCCTGCTTTTAAAGGCAATAAATACCTGCTTTATTCACGCTACGAAATGGCGTTAACCCGTACAATGGAAGTTGGTTTTGTAGCCGAAAGCGACCCCGGTGAACCGATGTTTAAATCCAATGTGACTGCTCTGGATTATATGTCGGGGTATGTTTCGTGGAAACCCAATAAGTTTTTAAAGCAAATGATTATTGGTCAGTATCGCATTAGTGGCGGACAAGGACTTGTGCTGCAATCGGGAATGAATGCACGAAAGAGCAGTTTAACCACATCCATTCGCAACCGGAATAATACCTACAGACCATCTCTTTCTGTTAATGAAACGGCCGGATTGAGTGGTTTGCTATTGGCATTCGGAGGGAATAACTATTCGGTTACCCCCTTTATAAGTATCAGAAAACGTGATGGAAACCTTTTGGTTACCGAAGATGGTACTATTATTACCAGTTTAAGAACCGATGGCTATCATCGTACACAAACCGAGTTAAATGCCCGAAAAAATACACAGGAAGATGTTTTTGGTGTTCAGGTGAAATATTTTTTAAAACGGTTTACTCTGGAAGCAGGTCATATGCAATACCGACTCGAATATCCATTGGAGCCAACACTACAACCATATAACCGTTACTATTTCAGAGGCAGGCAAACGCATAACACATGGCTGGCACTTGAAGGGAGCGTTGGGCGTAGTTATATATTCTCCGAAATGGCATTTAACAATACACTGCATCCTGCATTATGGGCAGGTATGCTTTTTTCTCCGGGAGCCAACGTATCGATGGTTGCCTCTTACCGAAGAATTCCGGTTGATTTTAATGCTCCTTTGGGAGCTGCATTTACAGAGTCGTCGCGTGGGGCAGGGGAGTCGGGGTTTTATTCGGGCATGCAGTTGGATTTGCCTGCCAGAATTACCTTATCGGCTTATGTGGATTATTTCAGGTTTAACTGGTTGCAGTACCAGCTTAAATCGCCATCAAACGGTTATGATGTTTTGGCTATGTTGGTACATAAGCCTAATCGCCTTTGGGAAAACACTTTGCGTTATCGTTATCGCGAAAAATGGGTCAATTTAACGTCTGATGGCCCCGCTTTTCCGGTAGGCCTCCGGATTCAGAACCAACTCAGGTTTCAAACGCGGTTTGCCCCTTCAAAAGAATGGAGTTTTACCACCAGGTGCGATGTTCATAAGGTATCAATTCCCGGTAAAAGCATTCCCACAGGTTTGTATCTTGGTCAGGAAATGAGATACAATCATCCCGGCAATAAATGGAATTTTGTTACACGTTATGGCGTTATTGATGCCGAGGATTATGAAACCCGGGTGTATGTTTATGAGCCTGATGTTTTGTATAGCTTTACTACACCTGCCTACTACGGACAAGGAAGTAGATGGATTGTGATGTCGAAATTTACACTGGTGAAGAATCTTGATTTTTGGGCGCGTTATGGCTGGTGGCATTACACCAACCGTGAAACCATAAGCAGCGGTAATACTCTGATAAATTCTAATGTGTTAAGAGAATTTCGCTTTCAATTAAGGAAGAAGTTTTAGAAAGAAGGTTAGTTCCCTACTTCAGAAATAAATTTAATCCGAACCATTCTGATTTCCTCTTCGGTATATTCGTCTTCACCAAGTTCTTGCAAAGCTGTGGCTACATCATCGGTTTCGGCATCTTCCTTAAAGTAAAAAAAGATGTTGTCGCGATGCTCTTCATCCATAACCTGATCGATGTAATAGTCGATATTAACACGTGTGCCGCTGTAAACAATCGATTCAAGTTCTTTCAACAGGTCGTTCATTTCAATTCCCTTACCCTCGGCAATATCATCCAGCGGAACTTTGCGGTCGATGCTTTGGATGATTGAGATTTTCAATTTCGATTTGTTAGCAACCGATTTTACAATCAGGTCAATGGGACGGTCAATCTCATTTTCCTCAACATGACGTTGTATCAACTCCACAAACTCTTTACCAAAACGCTTAGCTTTACCGGCTCCTACGCCTGGCATGTTTTGCAACTCATCCAGATTTATCGGATAATAAGTCGACATGGCCTCCAGCGATGGGTCCTGGAAAATAACAAACGGCGGCAGGTTCAACTTTTTTGAAATGTGCTTACGTAAATCCTTCAGCATTACAAAAAGGTCGGGGTCAACGGCAGCGGTTCCACCTCCGGAACGACCCTCTTCTTCCATTTCGTCGTAATCGCGGTTCTTAGTGAGCATTACGCTGTAAGGAGCGTTAATGTAATTCCGGCCAGAGTCGGTTAATTTAAGCAGCCCGTAATTTTCAATTTCTTTGGTAATAAATCCTGCCACAAGCGCCTGGCGAATAACAGCATTCCAGAATTTCGAGTCGTTTTCATCTCCAATGCCGAAAATTTCCAAATCTTCGTGGTTGTACGATTTTACACTACTCGATGGTTTTCCTGTTAATACATCGACCACATGCTCGGCTTTAAACTTTTCTTTAAGTTCGGCAATGGTTTTAAGCAACACCACAATATGCTCCTGCCCTTCGAATTGTTCTTTTGGGTTTACGCAGTTATCGCAGGTGTCGCAGGTTTCCTCTTTAAAATCCTCTCCAAAATAATGAAGCAGTAACTTACGTCGGCATACCGAGGTTTCGGCATAAGCAACCGTTTCAAACAGTAGCTGTTTCCCAATTTCCTGCTCGGCAAGCGGCTTACCCTGCATAAATTTTTCAAGTTTCTGAATGTCCTTATAGCTATAGAAGGTAATGCATCGTCCTTCGCCTCCATCGCGCCCGGCCCGGCCAGTTTCCTGGTAATAACCTTCCAGACTTTTGGGAATGTCATAATGAATCACCATTCTTACATCAGGTTTATCTATACCCATTCCAAAAGCAATGGTGGCCACAATTACATCCACATCTTCCAGCAAAAACTTATCCTGATTGGCCGACCGTGTTCCGGCATCCATACCGGCATGGTAAGCAAGCGCTTTAATGCCGTTTACCTGTAACATTTCGGCCAGTTCTTCTACTTTTTTACGACTCAGGCAATAAATGATACTCGACTTGCCAACGTTGGCCTTTAGTAATTTAATTATTTCTTTGGAAGCGTCCATTTTGGGGCGCACTTCATAATAGAGATTAGGTCGGTTAAACGATGATTTAAATACGCAGGCATTGAGCATGCCCAGGTTTTTTTGAATATCGTGCTGAACCTTGGGTGTGGCAGTTGCTGTAAGGGCAATGACAGGCGCTACGCCTATTTCGTTAATTATTGGGCGAATACGGCGGTACTCGGGTCTGAAATCATGTCCCCATTCCGAAATACAGTGCGCCTCGTCCACGGCATAGAAAGATATTTTTAGCTGCTTAAGGAATTGGATGTTTTCTTCTTTGGTAAGTGATTCAGGGGCTACATAAAGGAGCTTGGTTTTTCCGGCCAAAACATCTTCCTTAACTTGGGTAATAGCCGATTTTGTTAATGAAGAGTTTAAAAAATGAGCAACGCCATCATCCTCACTAAAATTGCGCATGGCATCAACCTGATTCTTCATTAATGCTATAAGTGGAGAAATTATGATGGCAGTTCCGGGTAATATTAAAGAAGGTAACTGGTAGCAAAGCGATTTACCCCCACCCGTTGGCATTAATACAAATGTGTCGTTTCCGGCGAGAACATTTCTGATGATCTCTTCCTGATTACCTTTAAAGGTATCAAATCCAAAATGTCGTTTCAGATAATAATTCAGGTCAATCTGTTTTGTCATAACTTAACCCAAAGTGGTCTTTTAATAATAACTGTTTGTTTCAATGCCAACTATTAAAGGTACAGGATACTCTAAAAAAAGAACGAACAAATAACAAATATATAAGAATATTATCAATTCATCATAAAGAATAAATTGTTAATCTATAAAAAACTGTCATTCGTAATGTTGATGATTATGAATAGCCGATAGCCAAATCTCATCCCCGACAGCACTCCTTTTTTTAAAGAATAGGAAATCTTATTCTCATAATTGAAGTTAGAAATTTTTCATGGATACGCAAAATATTTAATCCTATTTATTCTCTCTATTTCTTAAACTGACTGTATGGTGTTGATATATTGGGCTTAAGAATTTAGTTGTTGAGATTATCTTAAATTTGGTAGCATTGTCAGTCTTTGTATTTTAAAACATCAATCGTTGAATTTAAGACTTAGTTTAGATTTTACAAAGATTAGAATTGAAGTTTACGGAATATCGGGAATAGGGATAAGATTTTCAGTGTGATAGAAGAGATGATTTGATTACTCAGATGTTTTATTGCTAAATTTAAACAATTACCAGATCTCTGTAAAATAAGGTCTATCCCTTTAATATTTTATAGCGATAAACAGAGTTTCGTAAACTCTTAATACCTATCTTAATAAAATTTTCAATGTAATTTTAAACAGTTACTAAGCAGTTACTAAGATGATTTAGGTATATTTGACCAAATATTTGAATAATTGATTTCCATGGGGACTAAAGAAAAATCGGAAATGTCATTTCTCGACCATCTTGAAGAGCTAAGGTGGCACATTATCAGGTCGTTTGCAGCTATTTTTGTTTTTGCAATTCTGGCATTTGTATTTAAAACTTTTTTGTTCGATATCGTTATTTTAGGTCCTAGTCGCCCCGATTTCTTTACCAATCAAATGCTATGCACCATTTCGCAAAACCTGAATATGCCGGTTTTGTGTATCAACCAAACCCAGTTGAAGCTGCAAAACATTAATATGTCGGGGCAGTTTACCATGCACATCTGGATTGCGTTTATTGCAGGACTTGTGGTGGCTTTCCCCTATATTTTCTGGGAATTCTGGCGTTTTGTAAAGCCGGCGCTTTATCAGGAAGAGATTCGCCATAGCAGAGGTGCCATTTTCTTCGCCAGTATATTGTTTTCAATAGGTATTTTATTTGCGTATTATATAATTTGTCCGCTCTCGGTTCACTTTCTGGGAAATTATCAGGTAAGCGAAAATGTTGAAAATATCATCAATCTTGGGTCATACATTTCAACCGTATCATCTATTGTTTTGGCCAGCGGAGTAATGTTTGAACTCCCTATTTTTATCTATTTTCTTAGTAAAGTAGGATTGGTTACTTCCAAGTTCCTGAAAACATACCGTAGGCACGCCATCGTGGTGAGTCTTGCTTTAGCAGCCATTATTACTCCTCCCGATGTTATTAGCCAGGTTATGGTTTGTATGCCACTGATTGTTTTGTACGAGGCTGGTATAATTATTGCCAAGCGCATTGAGAAGAAAAAACTGCAACGCAGTCTATAAAATAAGAGTTAACTGACGATAAATCTGATTTGATGGAGTCTGAGGAATTGGTATTGCATACAAAAGACCTTGTAAAAAGGTACAAATCGCGTACTGTGGTAAAGGGCGTTTCTGTAGAAGTACGTCAGGGGGAAATTGTAGGGCTTCTTGGACCTAACGGGGCCGGCAAAACAACTACTTTTTATATGATGGTGGGTTTAATAACCCCTAATGGTGGTGAAATTTATTTGAATGATGAGATTATTACCACCGAGCCGGTATATAAAAGAGCCCAAAAAGGCATTGGCTATTTAGCTCAGGAAGCCAGTGTTTTTAGAAAACTGAGTGTTGAGGATAACATTAGGGCAGTATTGGAAATGACTAAGTTTCCAAAGGATTACCAAAAACGAAGAGTGGAAGAATTGCTCGAAGAGTTTGGGCTAACGCACATTCGTAAAAGCCTTGGGATACAGCTCTCGGGTGGTGAGCGTCGCCGAACCGAAATAGCGCGAGCACTGGCCATTAATCCCAAATTTATCCTGCTCGATGAGCCATTTGCAGGAGTTGACCCCATTGCTGTACGCGATATACAGGAAATTGTAGCCAAATTGAAGTTTAAAAATATTGGCATTTTAATTACCGACCACAATGTACACGAAACATTGTCAATAACCGACAGGGCTTATTTACTGTTCGAAGGCAAAATTCTGAAAGCCGGTAGTGCCGAGGAGTTGGCTGAAGATCCTGATGTACGCAGAGTTTATCTGGGAGATGATTTTGAATTACGCAGAAGGAAATTTGATGTTGAATAAGATTATTGATGTTGATTTACACGTTTATAAAAATTATTTTTGTTTTATAGAGCAATTTGTTACGTATATGTTTGGGGAACTAAAAAAAAGACTCTAAATTTGCAGCGCTTTTCGCGGACGTGGCGTAATTGGTAGCCGCGCCAGACTTAGGATCTGGTGCCGAGAGGCGTGGGGGTTCGAGTCCCTTCGTCCGCACACATACAAAGATTGAAAACCGCCTTGGCTAACGATGTAAATCGAAAGTTGGGCGGTTTTTAGTTTTACATAGCCTTGTTCAGATTGTAAAGTGAACCACTTGTTAAGGATAAAGGCTCATCATTACATCAAGGCGACTTAAGATTTTATAAAAGTTATTTATAATGAATCATATAAGGCATATAAGTATCAAAAGATTAAACTTATATGCCTTATCGTTTTCTTTAATGTCATATATGGTTAAATTCCTTTGAACCGGTAATTGACATATAAGAATTGGTTAGTTTTTAATTTGGATATGATTTTTTGTTGAGCCCTTGAGATTTAGTTAAAACAGCTAAAGCAAATTGGAATCACAAAAGATTTAATTCTAAAAATATCTTAATTCGTTGGTATGTAGCATCAAATTAAACCCGGTATGTTTGTTTCATTCTAAATGCTTCATTACCTTTGCAGAGTTTTTTAAAAACATACTTTTGGGCAACAACTCATTGAAATTTATTGTATTATATAAAATTGGATGCTTTAATTATCCGGCATTGGCCTCCAAACATTGATTTACAGTTCAGACCGGAGCAAAAATCTTGTTAAAGAAATATTTTAATTATCTACGCATGAATATTACAAGGGAAAACATCGACGATTTGAATGCGGTGATTCGGATGACCATCGAGAAAAGTGATTATGAGCAGCGTGTTAACGATGTGCTGAAAAATTACCAGAAAAAGGCAAACATGCCGGGTTTCCGCCCCGGAAAAGTTCCTGCTGGGCTTATCAGAAAAATGTATGGTACTGCAGCTTTGGTTGACGAAATCAACAAGTTGGTTTCTGAAAATCTATCGGGCTATATCACCGATAACAAGCTGGATATTCTTGGCGAACCACTTCCCAGTGAAAGTCAGAATACCATTGATTTTGACAACCAGGAGAATTTCGAATTTGCATTTGATATTGCATTGACACCCAAATTGGATATTAAACTCACTAAAAAGGAAAAGGTATCATATTTCAATATTCAGATAACCGATGAGATGCTTGATTCGCAAGTGAAAAGCATGACCGGACGTTTTGGGCAGAACGAAAAGGTTGAAGTTGTATCGGATAAATCATTGGTGAAGGGTAATTTTGTGCAGGTTGATGAAGCCGGAGCTGAGGTAGAAGGTGGCATTACTGCCGACGACGCTGTAATGTCGGTTGCCATTGTGAAAGATGATGCCGAAAAAGTTAAACTGATTGGTGCCAAAGTTGGCGATCAAGTAGTTTTCGACCCCATGAAAGCATTTCCCAATGCTACCGAAATTTCGTATCTGCTTAAAATTTCACGCGAGGAGGCTGAGAAAGTGAGTGGGTTATTCCGCTTTACCATTAATGAAGTAACAGAGTTTAAAGAACCCGAACTGAACCAGGAGTTGTTTGACAAACTCTTTGGCCCCAATGTGGTTTCTTCCGAAGAAGAGATGCTAAATAAGGTAAGGGAAAATCTTGAAAAAACCCTTGCTATGGAATCAGACTATCGCTTTTCTATTGATGCTCGCGAAAAACTGACCAACAAATTTGAAGTTCAATTACCCGAAGCTTTCTTAAAACGATGGTTAAAAGCCACTAATCGCGAAAACAAAGAGCTTACTGAAGAGCAATTGGAAAGTGAAATGCCACGTTTTATTGAAGATCTTAAATGGCAGCTGATTAAGAATGAAATTATCCGCTCAAACGAACTGAAAATTGAAAACAGCGATGTCCTTGAGTTTGCCAGGAAATCGGCCAAAGTTCAGTTTTTGCAGTATGGCCTTAGCAATATACCCGATGAGTACATTGAAAATTATGCCGTTGATATGATGAAAGATCAGAATCAGGCACGTAAGTTCGCTGAGGGAGCCATCAACGATAAGGTAATGGAATTCATAAAAGAAGCCGTTAAACTTGAAACCAAAGAGGTAACAAGAGACGAGTTCAATAAATTGTTTGATAAAAATTAATCAAACTTTCTGGTGCAACCGAAAGAATTATTAATTTAGTCGGTTGCAACCATTAAAAATTTAAAGAAATGATAGATCCCGCCGATTTTCGCAAATATGCCACCCGACACCTAGGCATTAATAGTCAGGTGTTCGATAAATATACATCTATTACAAGCAATTATATTTCGCCTACCATTATTGAGGAGCGCCAGCTAAACATTGCCAGTATGGATGTGTTTTCACGTTTGATGATGGACCGTATTATATTTCTGGGCCTACCAATCGACGATTATGTGGCAAACATAATTCAGGCTCAGCTGCTTTATCTGGAATCGGCCGACCCGTCGAAAGATATTTCCATATATTTTAACACCCCGGGAGGTGCAGTACATGCAGGTTTGGGCATTTACGATACCATGCAGTATATTACATCTGATGTAGCTACCATTTGTACCGGTATGGCTGCTTCAATGGGAGCCGTTTTGCTTACTGCCGGCACTAAAGGAAAGCGTTCAGCATTGCGCCACTCACGTATTATGATTCACCAGCCTATGGGTGGAGCCCAAGGGCAATCGGTTGACATTGAAATTACAACCCGCGAGATTGTGAAATTGAGAAAGGAACTTTACACCATCATTGCTGAGCATTCAGGACAACCTTTCAAGAAGATTGAAAAGGATTCGGATCGCGATTTCTGGATGACTGCCGAAGAAGCCAAGGA
>CAZFTD010000132.1:0-10154 GCA_964521525.1 uncultured Marinilabiliaceae bacterium
CGGTTTTCAAAAACTTCTTCAAGGTTATCAGTGTACGAAGCGAATTCCTGAAGTTTTTTATTTAGCTCCTCTTTCATTTCTACACTAATCTGATTGGCCCGTTTAGCAATAATAATAACCGATTCATATATATTTCCGGTAGGTTCGGCAAGTTTTGATGTGTCCCAGGTAATGGTATTCAACGGGGCATTTGATTTTTTGTAATCCATACGTTTGATAATATCAGGTTAAAACACTTATTATAAGATAATTAATTAAGCCTTTGTGAGGCATCTTCAAAAATTTTATTGGCTCTGCGAAGATACTGACTTTTTGGAAATTCATTGATAAAAGAATAATATTCATCAACAGTTTCTCTTAGACGTTCTTCCATTTTATCTGCAACGCTATTAATAGCTTCAATATACCGGGCTTCCAAAATCAGAAACGATAACTCCTCGCGGTATTTTGTATCGGGAAAATCATCCAGGCTATTGCGGGCAGAAATAATGGCGCTCTGGTAATTGTTACCCATGTAATTTCCCAAATTAAAATATAATCGGGCATTTAGGTATGATTTATATACCAGTTTATCTCTTAACTCATCCATTAATTTAGTGGCTTCAGCAACCCTGGGACTTCGGGGGTATAAGTTGATAAAAAGCTGAAACCCATCCAGGGCATCATAGGTTTCGGTTTGGTCGAGCCTTGCATTGCGCGACATTTTATAACTGCAATAGGCAGCCATAAACTGAGCTTCTTCAGATTTTGGGCTGGTTGGATAATTTTGCACAAACAGTTTATAATAATGGCCACCCAAAATGTAATCCTTCATGCCATACAGACAATTGGCATAGGCAAAATGGGCTTCTTCCGACTTTTCAGTTCCTCTGTAAATGCCAATCAGTTCGCGTAACAAAGTGGCAGCACGCATATAATCTTCGGCCTGGTAATACTCCATGGCTTTTGTATACTTCAAATCGTAATCGGTGCTTTTTAGCAGTTTCTGATATTTACTGCACGAAGTTGACAAAACAATCAAAAGCAATAAGAGTATTTTTCTCATTATCAAAACTTTACTTTTAAAAAACGTGGCCATTCAAATTAAAAATTGTCCGAAAACATTTTGCAAAGATACTATTTTCCTGATAATCACCTCACCAAACTGACCCTGAAATTTCGCTAGTTGGTTTTTAAAAAGTGATTTCGGGCAGCTGCACTGATTTAATCAGCAATTTGGAAAAGCATAGAACAGTTTCTGCTAACTAGCGGAATCCATCAGGTTTTATCAAAAACCAGGCCATAAAAATTAATATGGAAAAATATAACGATAATAAAAATTAAAGATTAAGATGGATTTGAAAGTGTCAAAAAACATTACCTTTGCCAGTAAATCATTTAAAACAATACTATCGTGGATATTTTTAATAAGATAAGCGCGAATATGGGCCCCCTAGGCCAATATGGTAAAGAGGCTCATGGTTACTTTATGTTTCCCAAACTTGAAGGGGAAATACACCCGAAAATGAAATTTCGCGGAAAAGAAGTGTTAACCTGGAGTTTAAATAACTACCTGGGTTTGGCCAACCATCCTGAAGTGCGTAAGGCTGATGCCGATGCTGCCAAAGAGTGGGGATTGGCTTATCCGATGGGTGCCCGTATGATGTCGGGGCATACCAGCAAACACGAAGAATTGGAAGCAGCTTTAGCTGAATTTGTTAAAAAAGAAGATGCCTACCTTCTGAATTTTGGGTATCAGGGTATGGTTTCCATCATCGACACTTTGGTAAACCGCAACGATGTAATTGTTTACGATTCTGAATCGCATGCCTGTATACTTGATGGTTTACGCCTGCATATGGGTAAACGTTTTGTTTATCCGCATAACGATATGGAAAACCTGAGGAAACAGCTTGGCCGCGCCACTGCGCTAGCCAAAAAACAAGGCGGTGGTATTTTGGTTATTACCGAAGGCGTGTTTGGTATGGCTGGCGACCTGGGCAAATTGGACGAGATTGTAGCCCTTAAAAAGGAATTTGAATTCCGTTTATTGGTTGACGATGCACACGGTTTTGGTACCATGGGAAAAACCGGTGCCGGAACAGCCGAGCATTTTGGAGTGGAAGATGGCGTAGATGTTTTGTTTGGTACTTTTGCCAAATCAATGGCAAGTATTGGTGCTTTTGTGGCAGGTCGCGAAGATGTAGTCAATTACCTGCGTTACAATATGCGCTCGCAAATTTTTGCCAAATCGCTGCCTATGCCTTTGGTTATTGGAGCCATGAAAAGGCTCGAATTGTTGCGTACTCAACCGCAATTAAAAGATAACCTTTGGAAAATTGTTTCTGCTCTCCAAAAAGGTCTTCGTGAAAAAGGTTTCAACCTTGGAAAAACAGAAAGCCCAGTTACACCTGTATTTTTAGATGGCACTGTACCTGAAGCTACTGCATTAACCATGGATTTACGCGAAAATTATAATATTTTCTGTTCAATAGTGGTTTACCCGGTTATTCCAAAAGGCCAGATAATGCTCCGCATCATTCCTACTGCGGTTCATACCATCGAGGATGTGGAGTATACCATAAAAGCGTTTGCCGAAATTAAAGAAAAATTGCAGGCAGGTAAATACAAAAGTGATAAAATTGCCAGTTTATAAATGCATAATTACTTTTTAATAAAAAGGCTGTCCTTTCGGATGGCCTTTTTTTATGCACATCACTCTTTAATCTGAATATCTGCGATTTAACATCTTTCTTGTTTTACTTTTTATACAATAAATTTCCCGAAGCAGTCAACAAATTCGAACGTTGCCTCGAATTAAATGACACCTCCTACTTTGTAATTAAAAACCTTGGCTACAGTTACTTCAAAAACAATAACTTCGAAAGTGCCAAAACCTATCTTGAAATGGCATTTAAACGTGACTCAACCAATGCCGAACTATGTTACATGACCGGAATGGCTTGCGCTTATTCGGTTTATAAAAAGCAGGCTGTTGAATACCTTTCAAAAAGCATTGACCTGCTTACCCCCTCTCCCTTGCTTTTATCGGGCATTTACACTGAAATAGGGAAAGCCTATACCGGTGACTATCAGTACAACAATGCGCTTAATGCTTATTTAAAAGCGCTTGAATTAAACCCCAACGATACCATTTTGGTTTTTACAATTGCCAGTCATTACGATAGTTGGATAAACGACCCCCAAAAAGCACTTGATTATTATCAGAAGTTTATGGATACCAGTCCAAAACAAAGAAACAACGCTCTTCCAAAACTCACCAAAGACGGACTCGTAGTCTCTTATTATGAGTTTGTTGAACGACGCATAAGAGAGATTAAAAAGGATTCTTTCTGGACAAAAGAATAAAACAATTGAGCCTTTTGATTTGTTATTACAATAATTATTAGCACAAATATATAATTTTATCACCATTTCACTTCTTAATTGGGATGTAGAAGGTTGTATGAACTAAACAGTATCATAATAATTAATTGTATGAAAAAGTCAGTTATCGTTTTTATCCTTTTAATTGCTGCCATTCAACTCAATATGGCGCAAATTCAGAAAGATATTATTAAAACCAGTCAGGGTGACCTTGAGATTTGGTTCATTGGCCATGCCAGCCTGATGTTTAATTTCAATGGTAAAAACATTCATGTTGATCCTTTCAGCAATGTTGCCGATTACAGCACCTTGCCCAAAGCCGACCTGATACTGATTACACATGAACATCGCGACCATTTGGACCAGAAAGCCATTGATCTTATCAGGAAAGATGATACTAAGTTTGTATCGAACACCACCGCAGGAGAAATTTTAAAGGAAGGCGAGATTATGAAGAATTTTGAAACGCTCAAAGTTCTTGGCTTGACCATTGAATCGGTACCCGCCTATAATATTGTTCACAAAAGAGACGATGGCAATGCTTATCATCCTAAAGGAATTGGTAATGGATATATCGTAAACTTTGCCAATGTGAGGGTTTATATAGGTGGCGATACGGAGGATATTCCTGAAATGGCTGATATTAAAAATATTGATGTGGCATTTTTGCCTATGAACCTGCCATTTACCATGACTCCTGAAATGACTGCAAATGCGGCTAAAATGTTTATGCCTAAAATTCTTTATCCTTACCACTACGGAAAAACCGACACCAATATTTTAATTGATTTGCTTAAAGATACTAAGGAAATTGAGGTTAGAATACGTAAAATGTAAAACGTTAGTGATAGATAAAAGGCATAAGGCAAGTTTAATCTTTTGCTTTATGCTTTTTATATTTTGGGGTCATCAGAATAAAGCTTACTCATCACATTTTATTTAAACATTTAAGGCATAAAAGAAAAACTAAACTTATATGCCTTAAATTCTTCTTTTATGCCTTATATGGTTAAATACTCCTCAATACATCCTCAACAGTAAAGAGCCATTATTTTTAATATTACAGATTGATCTCCCTGTCGCGGAAACCCAACAGGTAAAGAATAGCATCCAAACCAATTTCAGAAATGGAGTGTTTGGCAGAAGCTTTTACTTTTGGTTTGGCATGGAAAGCAATTCCCAATCCGGCCAACCGTAACATGGGCAAATCGTTGGAGCCATCGCCTACAGCAATTACCTGATCCAGATAAATATCCTCTTTAAATGCAATTAATTTTAGTAATTCTGCTTTTTTGGGGCCATCTACAATTTCGCCCAAATGGCGGCCGGTAAGCTTCCCATTAATAATTTCCAAATCGTTGGCAAAAACATAATCAATGCCCAATTTGCTTTTTAAATAGTTGCCAAAATAGGTAAATCCACCCGACAATATAGCTGTGCGATAACCAAACTTCTTAAGTGTACTGAATAACCGTTCGGCGCCCTCGGTAAGAGGCAAGGTTTCGGCTATCTCCTTCATAACCGATTCATCCAAACCTTTAAGCAAGGCAACCCTTTGAATAAAACTCTCTTTAAAATCAATCTCTCCCCGCATGGCCGCCTCTGTTATGGCACTCACTTTTTCGTAAACGCCTGCTTTACGTGCCAGCTCATCAATTACTTCGGCCTGAATCAGCGTGGAATCCATATCGAAACAAACCAACCTGCGGTTACGCCTGAAAATATTATCAACCTGAAAAGCTATATCAACGCCCGTAGAGCCTGAAATTTCAATAAATCGGGTTTTTAGCGCTTCAATATCCTTAGGAGTGCCACGAACCGAAAATTCTACCACCGATTTTGCCTGAGTACCTTTTTCATTTAAGGGAATACGTCCCGAAAGCCGTGAAATAACATCAATATTAAGGCCCTGTTCAAAAATAACTTTGGTAACAGCAGCCAGCTGAACAGCAGTAAGTTTTCGCGAAAGAAGTGTTATTATATACCTTTCCTTACCCTGGTTGGTAACCCACTCGTTGTATTTATGCTCGGGAATGGGTGTAAATTTTACATTTAACCCTACTTCGTATGCCTTAAATAGCAAATCCTTTAAAATGGGCGACGATTCAGCTTTTTCGGGCACTTCAAACAAAATGCCCAAACCTAAATCTTCATGAATTACCGCCTGACCAATATCGAGTATATTTACATTGTATAAGGCTAAAACATCGGTAAGCGTTGCAGTTAATCCGGGTTTGTCCTCCCCTGAAATGTTGAGCAGTATAATTTCTCTTTGCTTGTTCATTGAAATTTGGGTTAAATCATCATCTCCCTAACCTTTAAAATATGGGAAAGCAAAGATAAATCAAGATTGAATAAGAGTTTAAACTTTTAACGATTATTATGAATCTTAATACAAGAAGAAGATAATTAGACACTTAGATTAACAGACAAAAGACTCTAACGGACTCAAGTTTAATAACTTGGCCATATAAAAAAAACAGAGCCAACTACTTCAGTTGGTTAAAACAACAACAGTGACTGTCTAAAAAGTACTTAGTGCGACTTTGTGATAACCTTTGAGTACTTTGTGGTAGAAAACCACAATGGGAAAAAGTACACACAATGGAGCCCAAATAATACAGATTGTGTTTGATAACTTTTTAGACAGCCTCTGCTAATTAAATATTCTTTTTAAAATGTGTCAAATCACTAACAAAATAGACTCTGCATTAATTTAACCAAGTTGATAAATTAATGTGCACCTTGCTCTGCCAGCCATCTTTCAGCATCAATAGCAGCCATACAACCCGAACCGGCTGCTGTAACAGCCTGACGATAAATTGGGTCCTGAACATCGCCACAGGCAAAAACACCGGCAACATTGGTTTTAGATGAACCCGGAATGGTTTTGATGTACCCAACATTATCGGTTTCAAGATAATCGGCAAAAATATCGGAATTCGGTTTGTGCCCAATTGCCAGGAAAAATCCATCGATCTTTATTTTTACCTCTTCTTCATCAGGGGTTCCTTTCTTTTTCCACAATACGGCACCTTCCACCACGCCATCGCCATACAACCCTTTGGTTTGATGCTCCCAAAGCACTTCAATATTTTTGGTGGCAAAAACCCGTTCCTGCATAACTTTTGATGCCCGAAGTTCGTTGCGTCGAACAATCAGATACACCTTATTACAAAGAGCCGACAGATAAAGTGCTTCTTCGGCGGCCGTATCGCCACCTCCCACAACAGCCACATCTTTTCCACGATAGAAGAACCCATCGCAGGTAGCACAGGCCGACACGCCACTTCCGGCATATTTGGCTTCATCTTCGATGCCAAGATATTTTGCGGTAGCACCTGTGGCAATAATTACAGCCTGGGCCTCAATTACTTTTTTATCGTCGATTGTAACACGGAAAGGTCTTTTTGATAAATCGGCTTTGGTGGCTAACCCCCAACGTACCGATGTACCAAACCGCTCGGCCTGTTTCTTCAGTTGTTCCATCATTTCAGGACCAGTAATTCCATCGGGATAACCGGGAAAGTTCTCAACTTCGGTGGTTGTGGTAAGCTGTCCTCCAGGTTGCAACCCTTCGTACAAAACAGGATTTAAGTTAGCACGAGCGGCATATATGGCAGCAGTATATCCGGCAGGACCGGAACCTATTATCAATACTTTAACTTTTTCAACTTCGGTAATCTCTTTTTCTTTATCAGAGCCACCATCTAGGCCCTCGAGTTTTCCAAAAAATGTCATATTATTTAATTATTTAGATGTTTCAATTTATTGTAATATAATAACTGTAATAAAGCTATAACAAAAGCAATACCCAAAATACAATCTGAATCAAATCGTCAGGTTTAATGCCAAAAGGGCAGACAAAATTCATAATTCTGCCAATGTTTTTGATAGACTCAATCAAACAACGAACCTTTAAATACCAGCGAATCAGATGCAACAGTAATGCCACCTACCAAGCCCAGTCCACCACTCACATTTGAATGAATTTTAATTGGATCGACAATTGGAATTTCGTAGTTATACTCTGCAACAACACGGCTTCGCAAATAATCGAAATAATCGCGCGATTGCGACAACAACATAAAAGTTAACCGTCTTTTTTGATTAGAGGCCGGCTTAACAACATAGGTTGCCGGGATGCGTACCCGCAAGTTATACCTTTCTCCATTAAAAAGGTCATCGGGGAATGTACCTTTAAAATCGATACCTCCCAAAAGGCTCCCTTCCTGATCTCTGATATAAAAAACAGGATCATCCTTTAAAAAGTTCACCAATTGATAGGAATATTTTGTTCCGTTGCCATTTTTCTCCCAAAACTCCTCAGCTAAAACCAATTGGTAATAATTGTTTAAATCTGCCGGGTCGATGAAAACAATTTTACAATCGATAAAAAAACGCAGGCTTCCGCTACCATCAGGAGCCAATCTACGAACTGTATCCAGTCTTTCAATATTAACTGCTTCGGGGATTAAAACATTGCCAAAAACCTTATTGCCTGACAAATCTCCGGCTTCAATTTTAAAAACATCTCCCTGATTGATGCTTATCAAACCTCGTTTTGCCCACAAATCGCGATAGGGATATCCAAACGAATCAACAAGCTCACCATTTCTGGAAACTTTAACATAACCATCGTAAACCCGTTCAAAGTCATCAATGGAAGAATGACTAACACTGCGACTTAAATGGACAGAGAACACCGAATCGGGTATCAAAAATGAATATAAAACCAAGCGTCCTCCTCCTTCTTTAAGCTTTAAATCAATATCCTTCTCACAGCTCAAACAAATAACTGCCAGAATCAGGATGATGATTTTCTGTATTTTTATATCAGCCTTTTCCATAACTAAAACTTATACGTGTATTTTACATAAGGAATAGGGAACGGAAAAATGCTCAATTGCTTGAGCTGGCGTTGAGATGTACCCGGTTCTGTTCCATTGGCAGGAACAAAATAGAGTAAAAAAGGATTCTGTCGACCATAAAGATTGATAACACCAAAACTCCAGATACGTTCGCCCGAGCGAATATCCTTTCTGAAATTAAAACCAACATCAAGTCGGTGAAATGCAGGCATTCGAAAGCCATTAATAGATACTGCATTTTCAGAATACCCGGGATTAATAGTAGAACCAACAAACGGTAAATCAGGAGCATAATATTTTTCAGATGGTAGTGTTACAGGCGTTCCTGAACCATATTGCCACATTAAACCTCCATCGGCCCGCTCGTTAAACTTATAATTCAGGCTTAAACCAACATCGTGACGCCGGTCGAAACGGGCAGCAAAAGCCTTTCCTTTGTTAAGCTCATCGAACTGATTGGTGGTTCGTGCAAAGGTATAGCCTATCCATCCGGTTAAGGGGCCATTATTTTTTTTCAGTAACATCTCAAGTCCATAGGATGCACCCTTACCTCCTGTAAGTTTATCTTCCCATTGAGTACTGTAATCGAAAAACCCCGTGCTTTCGCGATAACTGAGAATATTATCAAGCCATTTATAATATAAGTCGACAGTGGCTGTATAGGCACCTCCTTCCACCAGTTCGTGGTCGCTACCAAGCGAAACCTGTAAAGCTCTCATGGGTGGTATTTTATTGGTTACCGGAAGCCACAAATCGGTGGGTAAGGCCACATTTGATGAACCTACCATATGAATAAACTGCGACATGGATGAGAAGGCAGTTCTCAAAGCCCATCCGGGATTGGCTGAATACCGAACCGACAAACGTGGCTCGGCCGACCAATAAAATTTCTCTTCACCGGAGAAGAGGATTAACCGGGCACCCAAATTAAACCGCCATTTTTCGTTATGTGAGGTGAACTCATTTTCGTAATAGGTATGATACTCCCATCCGGTAAGATTAAAATTGCCAATGGTGGTATCAACAGGAGTTTCGGTATTTAAACCTCGCTGAATAAAATCGATACCCGGGTTAAACAAATGATACACAACCTTGGCACCAAACTTCACCAGATTTCCGTTGGCAGGATAATAATCAAAGTCAGTACGCAAACTAACATCCTGAATTCCGCTTAAATACCGTTGTTCAAAACTATCCCATCCATTGTTAACTGGAGTATTACGTTGTACACCGATAAAAAATCTGTAGTTCGAATAGTTGGCCGTAAGATTTCCAAACAACTGATTATTTATGAGATAATTCCACCTTAAAGCAGAGACAAAATTCCCCCATCCGGCCGAATTTTCATCGTGAAGCTTAGTCGGTGCTGTAATATTTTCGTTGGAGGCTGTAACATAATTATATTTAGTATAATACTTATCTCGTCCCAGATAGGCACTTAAATAAACCCGGCTTCTGGGACTAAAAGTATGATTGAACTTACCGTTTAAATCGAAGAAATAATAATTGGTTGATTCATCCTGACCACGTTGAGCCAGGCTGGCGATAGCATCCAGATAAGTTCGGCGAAAGGAAATGGCAAATCCTGATTTCTCTTTTTTTACCGGTCCATCGAGGCTTATTCCAGATGATAAAATTCCAAGATTGAGTGTTCCTTTCACTTTTTCGGCATTACCTTCAACCATCCGAACATCAATTACAGATGACAAACGGCCACCGTAACGCGCCGGAAAGCCTCCCTTTAATACAGAAACATGCTTTACGGCATCAGCATTAAAAATAGAAAAGAAACCAAGCAGGTGGCCAATATTGTAAACTGGTACATCATCGAGCAAAATCAGGTTTTGGTCGGGTCCTCCCCCGCGAACATATAACCCTGAAAACCCTTCACTTCCACCCTGAACGCCAGGCAGCATC
>CAZFTD010000133.1:0-10005 GCA_964521525.1 uncultured Marinilabiliaceae bacterium
TGTTTTACGATGGTGAGAATGTTGAAGTACTCAGTTTGGATAATCTGGATTTAACTTCTACAGGGGCTCCGTTCTATATCGGTGGCGACCCTTTGGCCTCCGACCCTTTGATGGATACCTATAATGGCAAAATTGATGAGGTAGGAATTTGGTCGCGGGTGTTAACTGCCGAGCAAGTAGCATCGGTTTATGCAGAGCATTTGCCTGTTAAAAGTAACAAATCAGTCAAAAAAACAGATGAGTTTACTGTATTAACATGGAATATCTGGTTGGGGGGGCGTAGGGAAGGCCGGTTTGTTGGAGTTAATCGAATAGCCCAAATCATAAGGGAATCGGGCGCCGACATCGTATCAATTCAGGAGATGTTTGGCTCTGGTGAGCTATTGGCCGATCAACTGGGTTTTTATTTTTACCAGCGAAGTTCTGGTATTGGCGTTTTAAGTCGCTACCCTTTAGGAAAAACTTACAATGTATTTAAATCACAGAATGTTGGTGCTGTAAGTGTTGAATTACCGGGCAACAAGCAATTGGTGTTTTGCCCGGTGTGGCTTAATTATTTACCAAATACACGAGCCTATGTTGCTTCAGGGATGGCGCAACCCGATACCATTGTTGCGCGGGAAATGGAAACCAGAGGTGCAGAAATGCGATTTATACTATGGGAACTGCAATCTCTCAATAATAATAAAAATCTGACACCTATAATTCTGGCTGGTGATTTTAATTCAGGTTCACATTTAGACTGGACAGAGCGTAATAAAGCCAATAATTTTGGACTGGTAGTGGAATTTCCGGTTAGTAAATTTATTCAGGAGGCTGGTTTTATCGATAGCTATCGTGACTTTTACCCCGATGAAACACAAAACCGGGGGCTTACCTGGCCGTTAAACTTTAAGGATGGCTTTCAGGATAGAACGGATTTTATTTATTACACCGACTCAGCTCTCGAATTAACTTCGAGCCGGACTATTGAAACATGGCAGCATACATTTCCATCTGACCATGCTGCAGTTGTTTCATCTTTCCGGTTTAAATAATTTTATCTGCTCACAGGTAGGGGTTTTTTATTAACTTCATGTCATCTTTTTAAAGTACCATTTCTGACTTAGCAAATGAGCGACAATATTCAGGAAACTGAATTGATGCAGCGCGTATCCAAAGGCGACGAAAAAGCGTTTGAACAGTTGTTCAAAGCTTATTACGCCCGTCTTGTGGTGTTTGCACGTAAATATATTACCGATCGCGATTTGGCCGAAAATGTTGTGCAGTCGGTTTTTGTTAAAATGTGGGAAAGAAGGGAGTCTGTGCAAATTGCAAATCCAGGAGCTTACTTGTTGATTGCAGTTCGAAATCGCTGTTTAAATGAGTTAAAACAGCAAAAAATTCTTGTATGGGCCGAAGAAAAGCAAGGTGCCATTATCAATTTAATGGATGAGGATTTGCCCGATGAATCTCTTGCCGAAAAAGTACAGAACGTCATATCAGAAATGCCTCCGCAACGACAGAAAATCTTCCGGTTAAACCGTTTCGAAGGCATGAAATATAAGGATATTGCTTTAAAGCTTGGCCTTTCGCATAAAACTATTGAAGCGCAAATGGGAAAGGCATTGCACTTTTTGCGAGAGAAACTGCCGAGGATTATTGAGTCTCAGGGTTTTTCATAAAACTAACTTTTAGGCAATTACTACTTTACCCGAGTAAGGGTTTTTAGGTATAATGATGTCAATTCAATAAGGGAAAAATATCAGAGTGATGTTGAAATTGGAAAATACAGAATACAATCTTGGCGCCAGAATACTTTCAGGCGAAGCTACACCGGAGGAAGTTACCCTTCACGAAAAGTGGCTTGCGGCCGATCCTCTGAATAGTCAGGAGTGGGAGGAGATGGTTAACACCTGGAACGTGGCCAGTGATGCTGTCCGGTTTAGCGAAGTGAATGCCAACGATGCCTGGAAAAAAGTGAAGAAGCAGATAAAACCAGCCGAAAAAGCTGTTTGGTATACATTACCGGTTTTTCAGGGCGTTGCAGCTGCAGTTTTACTGGCTTTGTCCGTTGCTGCACTTTGGTTATGGCTTAAGCCTGGCAATTTAATCGAATACCGCCATGTTACAGTTTTAAGTACTTATGGGGAAGATGTTGTTTTGCCCGATGGTTCGGTAGTTTCGTTGAACGCGGGTTCAAGCATTACTTATACTGATCCGTTTACACCGGAATTAAGATTAGTCAACTTTTCGGGCGAAGCTTTTTTTCAGGTTGAAGGAAATCCCGAAAAACCATTCGTCATTGAAACCAACTATATTACTGTAAAAGTTGTTGGTACCTCTTTTAATGTTCGTTCTTGGCCCAATCAGAATGCCTCTTACGTGGATGTAAGCACCGGAACCGTTGAAGTATCGGTTAAATCTGATATAAACAGCATGCCGGTAAGTATAAAATCCGGGAACAGAGCTGTTTATAATCGCAGTAACGGGATTTTGGAAAAAACACCGGGCGATCCAAACTTCCTGGCATGGAAAACCCGTCAGATTGAGTTTCAGAATGCTCCTTTAAGTCAGGTTTTTGAAACACTCGAAAACGTTTACCGGGTTAAAATTCAGGTATCAGATGCTTCTATACTGAACGAACGAATGGGCGCAACTTTTTCACATAATACATTAGATTATATCTCCGGAGTTGTTTGTTCTACATTTAGTTTGGAATGCACCAGTGAGAAAGGAACATTATATTTTTCCCGAAAAAAGAAATAAAACCCGGAAATTGTAACAAAATATTCCTGAATGGTTTTACGACTCCTTACAACTACTTTATTCTTATTGCTCTTTTTTTATAATGGAAAGGGACAAGATGCAGTATTGCATCAAAGCGTCTCTTTTTCTTTTAAGGATATTACCTTGGCGCAGTTAATGGATTCAATATCAAAAAAATACGGCATTGATTTTGCTTACGATGCAGGTATTTTAGATTTAGACTCACCCGTATCTGCACAGGCAAAGAACGAAACTCTAATTAATTGGTTAGCCCGCTATTTCAGCAGTTATGAAGCAGAAGTCAGTTATAATGACCGGCAAGTGGTAATTGCCCGCTTAAGAGGGAACTTTCACCCAAAAGAAACTTTCCGGATATCAGGCAAAGTAGCTACTTATGGTACCGAGCTACCATTAGCCATGGTTAACATTGGAGTGGTTGATAAACCAATAGGCACAGTTACCAACGACCAGGGAGCTTTTGAAATTATTCTGCCTTTATCCTATGCTGGAGAAATGCTTTCTTTTTCGCATCTTGGCTTTTTAAATAAGCGCCTATCTATACCCAAATCCGACACTATTGTAACGGTTTTATTACCTGAAACTTCGGTACATTTACCCGAGGTTCAGGTGAGATATCTAAACCCGTACACCATTGTTACCCGCATGGTTGAAAAAATACCGCAGAACTATCCTTTGGAACCATTTCTTTTAACAGCTTTTTTTCGTGAAACCATTCGGCAGGATGGCCGTTATGTGGATGTTTCCGAAGCTGTTGTGGAGATATTGAAACCGGCATATTCATCATCATTTGATTTGGAAAGGGTAAGATTTATCAAAGGACGAAAAGGTAAAGAAGTAGCGGAAATGGATCTGGTTAATTTTAAACTGGAGGGAGGACCTTTTCATTTTTCGAGGTTGGATGTGATTCGCCATCGGGATTTTGCGCCTGATGAAAAAGGTGCAACTGCATATTTGTATAGTCTTGAAGGACTTGGTATTGAGCACGACAGGCTGGTTTACAGGGTTAAATTTAAGCCTCGCGAAGAATCTGACGACCTTTATTATCAAGGCGAATTTCGCATTGATTCTGAAAGCTACGCGTTGGTAAGTGCTGTTTTTGAACTCACCCCATCGTCCATTCGTCGAAGCAGAAATTACCTGATTAAGCGCGATGCGCGACGTTTTAAAACAAGACCCTATTTTGCCCGATATCAGGTTGATTACCGCCCATGGGGCAATTTATGGATTATTAGCCGGGTTAGGGGAGAAGTGAGTTTGCGCATTGTGGACAAATCCCGACGTGAACGTAGTAATATTCAAACTGTATCTGAAATGCTGGTAAGCGATTTTATTCAGGCCGACAACCGCCAGCGCCTTCGTTGGAGTGAGACCTTTAAATCAGATTATGTGCTCTCGGAACGTATCGGTGATTTTGATCCTGTGTTTTGGAAAAATTATAATATCATCAGGCCCGATGAGGCACTCGAAAGGGTTTTTCAAATGGGGCCTCAGGAAAAATAAAAAACAGCACCTTTTTGAGAATGCTGTTTTTTAGCGGCTGTGCCACTGGTTTAGCTATGTCAGGTTAGGCGCAGCGTTGTTTTAGAAAATCAATGGTTGACCGAACCGAAATAATTCTCGGCAAAGCTTCATTATCGATATTTAGATTAAAACTGGTTTCCAAATAAAACAAGAAACAGGTCATATCAATTTCATCCATCAGCAAATCGTTGGAAAAAGTTGCATCCTCCATAATTCTATCCCGTGGAACGCCTGTCTTTCTTAATACCTTGTAAAGGTTGCGGCGGATGTATTTGGTATTCATATCGTTAGTTTATATTGTTGTTTGTAAATGCAGCATGATTCATGTTCACACGATAACGCTTAATCACTCATTCGTAAAGCATGACAATTAATACCATCAGCACACGTATGCAAAAACTGAACTTTTTTATAAAATAGTTGAATTTTTATTTTCAGTTTGTTAGATTGGCGTAATTCCCTATCATCATTACATTTGGGTTGTTCATAAAATATCACAAGTTTTTTCCAATTAAAATGTTCAGACTTCTATCTTTGTCAGCCAAAATAAAGTTGTTATGCATACATGGTTTGAATGTAAAGTGCGGTACGTTAAAATTGATGAAACTACCGGCAAGGAGAAAAAGGTTAATGAGCCCTACTTGGTAGATGCTGTTTCGTTTACCGAGGCTGAGACTCGAATTCACAAGGAGTTGGAACAACTGATCAGAGGTGATTTTCAGGTTACCAATATTCGCAAGGCTGATTATTCTGATTTGTTTCCCTACGACAGTGGAGATAGGTGGTATAAATGTAAAGTTACTTATGTTTCGATAGATGAAAATGCCGGCAAAGAAAAGAAGATTACATCTCAGATGTTGGTAATGGCCAGTAATTTAAAAGAAGCATATGACAATTTAATGAGTTCCTTATCGGGAATGACTGTGGATTTTGATATCGTTGGAATCAACGAAAGTCCATTAATGGACGTATTTCCATACTTTTCAGAAAAAGATGAACCAACTATAATGGAATAGTTTTCTCCAATAGGAATCCTTCAATAAAACAGCAAATCGTTCAAAGAATTGCTGTTTTTTTTTGAGGTGTCGGCAGATTTTTAAAAAATACGCTATTCTAAAGAACTTTTTACAAAATACTTTTCACCACCTTTAAACCTTCTTTAATTTTATTAATCTTAGAGTGATACTAAAAACGGTAATAGGGACACAACTAAAAGAACTTTTTACCATTTTAATATGTTAATAATTGGTTAAACGTATTCTTTTGATTTTCAGTTTTAAAATTTGTAAATACTTTTATACGACCATAAATTATCAGATACATGAATCGCGGATTAAAACGAACAATGCAGATTGGCCTGGTATTAATTATACTGGGCATTATTATACTTCCAAAAACCGGTTTGCTTAGTGGTGGAGCCGAAAATAAGCCCGGACAAGGAGCACCGCAGGGTAGCGGATTACCGGTATCTGCCGAGGTATTGAAACCCCGCATGTTGGAACAATCACTTCGGGCTGCCGGCTCTTTAATGGCCAGCGAAGAAGTGGATGTAACCACAGAAATTTCCGGTTTGGTTAAATCTATCCATTTTGAGGAAGGTACACGTGTTAAAAAGGGCGATCTACTAGTACGAATTAACGATGACGAGCTGCAGGCCCAAAGAGAAAAAGCCATTCATCAGAAAAAACTAATTGAAGAAAAAGTTGAACGCCAAAGAGTTTTACTTGAAAAAGAAGCTGTAAGCCGCGAATCGTTTGACCAGGTTCAGACCGACCTATTGGTTATTGAAGCTGAACTCCGTTTACTGGATACCCGAATTGAAAAAACATATATCAAAGCGCCTTTCGATGGAACTGTAGGTTTCAGATATGTAAGTCCAGGAAGTTATCTGCAACCCGGACTTAGGGTAGCCCGTTTGGTAAAATCATCACCTTTACGTATCGAGTTCTCAATTCCTGAGCGCTATCAGTCAGAAGTATTACTTGGACGTACTGTTAACTTTACCGTTGCAGGTTATAATGATGACTTTGTTGCCCGCGTGTATGCCGTTGAACCTAAGGTTGATGCCCGTACACGCTCCATCGTTTTGCGAGCTAATTATCCTAACGAGAATTACAAATTGCTACCTGGCATGTTTGCAAACATCAGGTTAATTATCAGAACAGAAGATAATGCCCTTCAAATCCCGAGTGAGGCAATTATCCCTCAGATGGATGGAGAAAGAGTGTATGTTTATCGCAACGGCAGGGCCGTATTAACCGGTATTTCAACCGGCATCAGAACCGAGCAAATGGTTCAGGTTACTGAAGGTTTGGTAGCCGGAGATACCCTTATTACCAGTGGAATGCTACAGCTGAGAACAGGGATGCCGGTAACTGTAAATAATTTAATAGAGTAGGGTTGATACTAATCAACATGCTTACTCGGACGGCAGAAGTTTTGAGATTTGAGCTTTTTATACGTCCATTTTAGCACTGATTCAATTATAGGTTTATTAGTTTAGAGAAAAGAGAATCATGAGTATATCTTCATTAAGTATCCGCAGACCGGTTTTGGCAATTGTGATGAGTATTTTTATCATGATTATCGGAATTATAGGGTTTTCATACCTGGGGGTACGCGATTTTCCAAGTGTTGACCAGCCCATTGTGTCGGTATCAACCAATTTTACGGGAGCAAATGCTGATGTAATTGAGAGTCAGATTACAGAACCATTGGAGCAGGCCATTAACGGAATTCCCGGAATTCGAAGCATCTCAAGTTCCAGTCAGGATGGAGTCAGTCGTATTACGGTTGAGTTTAACCTCGAAGTGGATTTGGAAACAGCTGCCAACGATGTTCGCGACAAAGTTTCGGGTGCCATGCGCAGGCTGCCTCCCGATGTTGACCCTCCGGTTGTTGCCAAAGCCGATGCTGATGCACAACCAATTTTTTCCATTTCATTGCGAAGTGCTTCGCGTTCGTTAATTGACCTTACCGAGTATGCCGAAGTAACCTTTAAGGAACGACTGCAAACCATTCCTGGAGTTAGCAATGTTAATACCTGGGGAGCCAAACGTTTTGCCATTCGTCTTTGGTTGGAGCCATCGCAATTGGCTGCTTATGGCTTGACGCCAGTGGATGTAAGAAGTGCTCTTTTACGTGAAAATATTGAGTTACCATCGGGAAGAATTGAAGGTAACAATACTGAGCTTACAGTTCGTACCATGGGACGCTTTACTTCGGTAGATGATTTTAACCGGATGGTGATTTTTCAGGATGGCGACAGGGTTGTTCGGTTTCAAGATATTGGCAAGGCAGTGGTAGAAGCCGAGAATATGCGTGGCATATTAAAGCGCGATGGCGTTCCTATGGTAAACAATGTGCTGATTCCACAACCAGGAGCAAACTATATTTCTATTGTTGATGAAGCTAAGGAGCGGTTAGAGCAGCTTAAAAAAGACCTCCCGCCTGATATTATTGCTGAAGTTGGTTTTGATAACACAAAATATATCCGGGCTTCGATAAAAGAAGTACAGGAAACCATTTACGTGGCTTTTGTGCTGGTGGTAATGATTATATTTCTTTTCCTGCGCGACTGGCGTACCACCATTATTCCAGCCATTGCCATACCTGTTTCGTTGGTTGGTTCGTTCTTTATTATGTACGCCGCCGGATTTACCATCAATATTTTAACACTGCTGGCTTTGGTATTGGCTATTGGCCTTGTGGTTGACGATGCCATTGTGGTAATGGAAAATATCTATACCAAAATTGAAAAGGGCATGTCGCCTTACGAAGCAGGCGTAAAAGGCTCGGCCGAGATATTTTTTGCTGTAATCGCTACAACCATCACACTGGTAGCTGTATTTTTTCCCATTGTGTTTCTTCAGGGTGTTACTGGTAGATTGTTTCGTGAGTTTAGTATTGTTATAGCTGGTGCCGTTGTAATATCATCGTTTGTTGCGTTAACCTTAACGCCCATGCTTTCAAGCCGGATACTAAGCAAGCGTGGCAATAAACACAATCGTTTCTACGAAGCTACCGAGCCCTTTTTTAATTGGTTAACGTTGGCCTACAAAAATACATTAGAGCGTTTTCTGTCGAAGTGGTATTGGACGCCTTTGATCATGCTTGGAGCTTTGGTTGTAATATATGCCCTGTGGAAAAATATCCCTTCAGAAATGGCTCCACTTGAAGACCGGTCCAACTTACGTATTAATTCTACGGCTCCCGAAGGCGCTACGTATGAATATACTTTGCGCTATTCCGATAATTTGGCCGAACTGGTCAATAGAGATGTGCCTGAAAAAGAAAGTATGTTTCAAATTGTTGGATTATGGAGCACAAACTCAGCATTTTTTAATATCACTTTGGTTGATGCTGATAAAAGAAAAAGAACCCAGCAGGAAATTGCCGATGCGCTGGGGGTAAAAGTAAGAGGGCTAACAGGCGCAAGGAGTTTTGTATCGCAGCAACAAACCTTTGGAGGTCGGCGTGGCGGACTGCCGGTACAGTATGTTATTCAGGCTCAAAATCTTCAGAAACTCAAGGAAATCCTCCCAAAATTTATGGAGGAGGTTGATAATAGCCCATTTTTTCAAACATCAGACGTAAATCTGAAGTTTACCAAACCAGAAATTCGCATTCACATCGACCGTGAAAAGGCAGCACTAATGGGTGTTTCGGTTCAGAACATTGCGCAAACGCTTCAACTTACATTGAGTGGTCAGCGGTTGGCCTATTACATAATGAACGGAAAACAGTATCAGATTATTGGTGAGCTTGAGCGTGAAAACCGAAACAAACCTGCCGATATTACCTCTGTTTTTGTTCGTAATAACGAAGGAAACCTGATTCAACTCGATAATTTGGTTACCATGGAGGAAAGCAGTACACCACCTCAGTTGTTTCGTTATAACCGGTTTGTGTCGGCTACAGTTTCAGCAGGATTAGCACGGGGCGTAACCTTGGGGCAAGGACTTGAAGAAATGGACCGTATTGCCGAACGGGTGTTGGACGAAACCTTCAGTACTGCTTTGGCCGGCGACTCAAAAGATTTTGTGGAGAGTACTTCCAGCTTGCTGTTCGCGTTTCTTCTTGCGATAATTTTAATTTATCTTGTATTAGCAGCCCAGTTTGAAAGTTTTCGCGACCCGCTTATCATTATGTTTACTGTTCCTTTAGCTTTGGTAGGCGCGCTGGTTTCATTATGGTACTTTAACCAGACTCTTAACATATTCAGTCAGATAGGTATCATCATGCTTATAGGCTTGGTGTCGAAAAATGGTATATTAATGGTTGAATTTGCCAACCAGAGAAAAGCCGCCGGATTATCGGTACGCGATGCCATCAGAGAGGCTGCCGGTGCCCGCTTCAGGCCAATTCTAATGACCAGTTTATCAACTATTTTGGGCGTTCTGCCAATGGCCTTGGCTTGGGGAGCCGGTTCGGAAAGCAGAGTGTCAATGGGTATTGCTGTTGTGGGAGGATTGATTTTTTCATCATTCCTTACGCTTTTTGTAATACCTGCCATCTATTCATTGGTATCAGAAAAAACAAAATCCGTTTCCAATTTGGATGTTGAAGATGAGGAGAAAGTGCTATCTGCTTGAATAATTTAAACTGATTATATTTAGTATTGAAATTATAATTAAGATGATTAGAATTGAAGTTTACTTAATCCCGAGTGTCGGGATAAGATTATTAGACGGATAGATAAGTCTGGAAAGATTC
>CAZFTD010000134.1:0-9954 GCA_964521525.1 uncultured Marinilabiliaceae bacterium
TCCCGAACGCGATAAAGGGAACATTGCAAACCCCGGATGCTACCTTGTTTTTAAAAATAGCACTACAGAACCTTTATTTGTGCCATCGGGAAGTCAAACCGGTTTTAAAGCAGTTGGAGCCTTTACTGTGCCAGTAAACGGAACAGTTGATGTGACCGCTGATTTTGATGTACGAAAATCAATTGTTAAAGCCGGAGCAAGTGGCAAATACATTCTTAAGCCTACCATCAGGCTTGTGGTGGATAATCAGGCCGGCTGTATAAAAGGCGATGTTACCAATGCACCCGAAGCTGCTAAAGTTGTTATTTACGCTTACGAGTCCGGGTCATTTACCGAAAGCGAAACCACCCCAGCTGAAGTTGAAGCACCACGATTCCCCAATGCAGTAAGCAGCGATGTTGTTTGCGAACTTGGCAAATATCATATTGCATATCTGGCTCCGGGAACCTACGATTTAATTATTACTACGGTATCCGGAGATGAAGCCCCTGTTGTTGCTGGCATTTTGGAAAATATTGTGGTTGAAAGTAAAAATTGTACTGTAAAGAATATAGATTTTAATATCTTTGAATAAACCAAAAGCAAGTATTCAAAATTTGGGTTAGGGTTGAAAAGCCTGGGGATAAACGTATCTTCGGGCTTTTCTTTTTGTTATAAAATGGGTTTTAAAAACAATTCTTTAATAAAACAACTCATAGCAGCTTTGATTTTGCATATAAGTATTTATACCCACCCTCAGTTTTTTTAATACTTCTATTTTTGTTGATAAATTTTATATAGGAATAATGGCTACTGAATTTTTACCCACGCAATACTTACTTCAATCAGTTAAAACCGGTCAGGAATTTATTGATAAGGGCTGGACATTGGAAGCTCCAAACGAAAAAGACCCAACTCTTATCCGGGCTGTTTATGAAGAAGTACAGATCAATGTTAAGGATGAATCGTGGGGCATATTCCGTTTTGCCGACTGGCTGCCTGTTGACCGTTTCCTGAATGGCTCATCGGCCCCGGCAACTTATAAAAGTGAAGGATTGGCCAAACATCTTGGCTTGAAAAATCTATATATCACATTCAGCGGATACTGGCCCGAAAAAGGCGTAACCATGCGAACATGCTCTTTTAAAGAAACAGAATCGTACTCGGTTTGTGGCCGCTTAACTTCCGATATTAAAGGCGTTTTGGTTGTGGCCTCAGCAGGCAATACTGCCCGCGCTTTTGCCCGGGTTTGCTCCGATAATCAGATTCCATTATTATTAGTGGTTCCCGAAGATAATTTGGATGCACTTTGGTTTGACGAGCCCATTAACAGCCATGTAAAACTTATCTGCACCCGTAAAGGAAGCGACTATTTTGATGCCATTCACTTGTCGAATAAAATCAGTTGTCTGCCCGGATTTCTGGCCGAAGGCGGTGCCCGCAACATTGCACGCCGTGATGGCATGGGAACCACCGTTTTATCGGCAGCACATTTTATCGGGCGCATTCCCGACTACTATTTTCAGGCGGTTGGCAGCGGCACCGGCGCCGTTGCAGCTTACGAAGCCAATCAACGGTTGCTGGTTGATGGCCGGTTTGGAAACCACGTAATGAAACTAATGGTATCACAAAACACCCCGTTTTTGCCGATGTACAATGCCTGGAAAGCGGATTCTCGCCAAATGTTGCCACTCGACGACGATTTGGCCCGCCATCAGGTGGAAGAAATTGTTGCTAAAGTATTGTCGAACCGCTGGCCCGCCTACCCCATTACCGGCGGATTGTACGATTGCTTAAAAGATGCCGGCGGCGATGTGATTGCCATTACCAATGACGAGGCTGCCGAAGCTGCCAAATTGTTCGAAAAACTTGAAGGTAACGATATTCACCCAGCGGCGGCAGTTGCCACGGCATCGCTCATTAAGGAAGTCAATTCAGGTAATATTGATAAAGAAGCGGTTGTTATGCTTAACATTACCGGTGGCGGCGAGCAACGCATTAAAAAGGAAAAAGAGGTTGCTTATTTAAAGCCAAATCACATTTTTGAAATTGATGCCCCTACAAAAGAGATTCAGGATGTATTGAAAAAGCTTTTCTCATAAAGAAGAAATAGGCTGACGTAGCAACGCGGAGCTCCGATTTAACGGAAAGGCAGGAGTTGTTAGTTGTTAGTTCTTAGCTCTAAGCTTCCAATACCTAACAGCTAACACCTAATACCTAACACCTAACAGCTAACAGCTAACAGCTAACACCTAACCCTACTTTCCGGCAAAATGTTTCATAAACTGAGTGCGGATTAATCCTCCCGGATTTTCGGTTTTAGCATAACCAAGCATACCTCTGAACGATTCAATGTCGGCAAATTCTTTACTGTCCATCCATTGTTTCAAATCGTTGTTCATAATTTGTATCTGGTTGATGCCGTTTTTGTAAACTGTTGAAGCTACCTGCACGCCTTTGGCACCAGCCAGAATCATTTTGGCAACTGTTTTCCCATCTGAAATGCCGGTAGTAGCTACCAAATCGCATTCAACTTTGCCCGAGGTTATGGCAATCCATCGTAATGGGAGTGTAAATTCACCGGGCTGACTAAAAATTGGTGCCGGAATTATTTCAAGGCTATCGGTATCGTAATCGGGGCTGTAAAAACGGTTAAACAAAGCCATGCCCTTAATGCCGCTTTTTGAGAATTCGATAATTGTTTGCGCCAGATTTGAAAAATAGGGACTGATTTTAATAGAAACAGGAATGGTTGCTTCGTTTAAAACAGCTTGAATAATCTCCAATGTTGTATTTTCATTTTGTCCCGGAGAGGCATTGAAATTGGCCGGAAAAATTGAAATGTTGAGCTCTAAGGCATCGGCTCCAGCCTCTTGCAGGTATTTGGTGAAATAGGGCCAGTTGTGAGCAGTAACACAGTTTATGCTGGCAATTACCGGAATCTGAAGATGCTTTTTGGCATCGTATATCAACCTTAAATATTCAGTAAGGGTATCATCAACGTCGTGCTCCTCGTAGTAATCGTAAGTCTCGGGATACAGATAATTTTCCGAGTGCATTTTATTGAGCCTGTGATCGAGTTCAAGAATAATTTCCTCCTCGAACAGTGATTTTAAAACAATGGCTCCGGCACCACTGGCTTCCAATTCAATCAGATTTTTAATATCGTTGGTTAAGCCGCTGCTCGCGGCAATAATCGGGCTCGGAAGATTAAGCCCCATGTAAGTTGTGGAGAGGTTGGTCATAATTCATCTATTATGGTTTAAGCAGACCCTAACCCATGTTTTAAAACTTCAATCTGTCGGTTCCATAAGTCAATGGTATCTCTAACTTCATCGGAATCAACGTGGTCAATAATTACAAGGGCTACATCACCGGTAAGTTCATCCACGTGTATGTGGAATTCAAACCAGGCGCCTTCCATATCTTCATCAATCCACTGATAGCGAACCATTTTGTTTTCTTTGCGAAGTGCTTGTTCAGCTCTTTGCTCACTACCTTTCCAAATAAAGGTGAAAACTTTACCGTCCACCATTACATCGTCAGCGAACCACTCGGATAAACCACTTGGTGTAGCCAGACGGTTGAAGAGAATTACCGGGGATGTGTTGAGCAGATATTCCAGCTCGATTTTCTCTTTTAATTCGGCCATTTGATAGTTTTAATTATCGTTTTCGGTTTACAAGATAGTAGTTTTATCAAAAAAAAAAAATCATTATGCCATTATCTTCAAAAATTAATGTGGAAAGAATTTATTAACTATTTAATTTATTTGTCTTGTTTTATTAAAGACTATTAGAAGTATAGCCAATAGACAGATAGATAAGTTTTAATAGTAATAGATCGTTAGACTTTTAGATAAAAAGATTTAAGATGAGAACAATAGCCTGATATTCTGATGATTATGATTGCTTTGTGTTATTTACTAATTCGCTGTTAATCAGCTTTATAAAAAAGTTTAACGAACCATTGAATAGATTATATAGAGAAAAATGATAATTGAAATAATTGTTTGATTTTTAGCTTTTTCTCATTTCAATTCTCGGATACCGATTCTCGCTATTTCACGATGTTCCAACTCCGTTACACTTCGAGTCTTTTAGTCTTGTGTCCAATCCCAATTCTTGGCATTTCATTGCGATTCAACTTCGCATCTAATGATTTTTAAGTTAACAATTTTAGGCAGTCAATTAATTTTTTCTGTTTGGAAACAAAGAGGTTGAAAGATAAGATGTCTTTTTTTTGAAAAAAAAGTAAATGGTAGGTTTGGAAGGAACCGGAATTAGGCTTACATTTGCAACCGCAAAAACAGGAATGCCTGTTTTTATTTTTAATAATTGCCGAGGTAGCTCAGCTGGTTAGAGCGCATGATTCATAATCATGAGGTCGGCGGTTCAAGCCCGCCTCTCGGTACTTGAAAATCAAAGGCTTACAAGATTCAAACATTGTAAGCCTTTTTTATTTGCAACTAAATTTGCAACTTTAAAAATGCGATTAGTATTTAGTTTTTTAACATTCGAGAGTATAATCCGGGGCAATTATCTTTTACAAATTTGAAAAATTCTCCAAAGGTATTGAGTGATTTTTTTTCTTTTATCTTTAACTCCGTTGTAAGTGGATTTATTTGTTCCACTGGTTTTGGTAATGAGAAATCCTGATAATTGAAACGAACCAAATAGTCTGCTAAATCTAATCCTTGGTTTTGTTCCTCAAATGTCGCTTTCTGCTCTAAAAAATCAGATGTAACAATTTTGGTAATAGCTGATAACTCTGAGGCTTTATGGTGCCACTTTTGATACCCCTTAATGTCAGGAAATAGAACCACATATCTACCTTTGAGAATTCTGCATTTTTCAATTGTTAGATTTGAAATACTACCTGTTGCAAGCCATATGAATTCCGGAAAATAAACACTGGCAATTATGGCTGTTTTTTCACTTTCAACTATGGCAACCGGTTTTGAGTGCTCGTTAAGCAGGTGTTCCCCAAAGAGGCATTGTTGTAGCTCAAAATTATCGATTTTAAGGGCTCTATGCACCCATGTGATATGATTGAACGGTTCTTTTACTCGTTTGCCGTTATTAGGGTTATACAACATGATTTTTCCAGTTCTGATTTTCCCGAATTTGTCGATTTGCCAAAAAACGGTTGCTCCATTCCAGTATTTTGATGTTCCAATCGAATATTTGTGTGTTAATTCATCAGTTTTATTATACCCGAACAAACGCACAAGATAGCTTACTAAACAATTATCATCATATCCCTTTAAACTGGCCTTATAGACTGCCGGGTCAATAAACGAGATTGCTTTCTTCTTAAACCCCATACTGGTTACCTGATGGGACTTGATTGTCCTATAAATGTTTTCTGGTAAGTGATGGTCTTCAAAATATTGTTTTGGTTTATAGTGATACCCGCATTTGCTCTCTCGGTTGCATCGACCAACTTGAACACTAATGTATTGGCCTGTTTCAATATCTATGTAACGAGTAAAGACATTTTTATTATCACAACGGGGGCAATTATAACGCGAAGCCACCCCTTTGTAGGGCTCTAATATATAACGGTGGTACATACAAATAAATATTGAGTAGTGGCATTTATGACATTTATGGCATTCGTATTATGCTCAAATGCCAAGAATGCCAAGAATGCCATCTGTTATTTCTTTAGAATGTTTTTTCATATTCTCCCAGTCTAATTTTTTTAAATAAATCAGACTCATTTAAAAAGCGCTTAAATGTGCGTTCCGAAATGCCTCTTTGCTTGGCTATCTGACATCCTTGCTCTGTTGTGAAAACATCAGGTAGGGTGTTATACAATGTTTGTTTTTCTTCGGGGTGTTTTTCTAATGGATTCGTGTTAGAGATAATTGAAAATGCTTTGAAAGCAGATCTTCTAAAGTATTCTGTTAATTTGATTGCTGATAAAACCGTTTGGGCGCTAATGTGTTTTTTGTTTCCCTCAAAACAGGCGTATTTTAACATTTCAATAATGAGTGAAAAACGAATGGCATACATTTCCATTTTACTATACATCCCGCTTATCATTTCGTTATCGACATTATTGCATAAATCGGCATTGCGCTTTTGCCAGTCGAATAAAATTTTTTTTGCTTCATCGCTGAAATATAGTATCTGAGGTTTGGGGGTTGATGTATCATCCAAAACACAATTTAAATCAAGGAGTTTTGATAGAATATAATTCCAATTTTCAATTACTGTTTGGTCAAGCTCTTTATCGCTCCAATAAGGCTTTTGAATATTGTCGGGAAGTACAAATAAGATACGGTCAATAAAACCATTCTGAGTGCGACTTTCCCGTGCTAATTCATGTAAAATGCCATTTTGGATTGTTCCGGCAACTGAAATAAAAGGTAATGGAATAAAAACGGGTTCACCTGTTTTTCGGTCAATATTTATAGGTTTAGCACTCCAGGCGCTTAACCAAAATTCCATTTCACTACCTTTGTTGTATCGATTAAAGTTCTTAAACCATCCAGCCAACTCGTCAACATAAACACCAATCCCACGTTTGTTAAACTTGTGGATTTCTGCAAGCGCTTCAGGTGTGGTGTCCGATAAAAGGAATTTTTCCCAAACCGGTTTCATAGGTTCATCAATTGCTTGTTGTTGACGTTCTTTTTTAGTTAAATTACTGGCTGAATCATAGTCGAGTTTCTTTTGTTCGTAAATCCGATATGATTGTTTGTCTCTTTCTACAATCGGTTGTATTGCAAAAGATAACGGATGGCTTTTGTTTGTTCCTGCACGAGCTACAATGGCGAGATAAATTACGGCACTTTCCTGAAAGCTTCTTTTTAACTCCACCTTATGAGTGTTACCAATAGCAACAGAAGCGGCAAATAGCAACGACGATGCTATAAAATCAACTGGGAAATCAAGACTTTCGTGCGTAGACTTTACAATTTGTTGAATGGGTAAAGGGAATGCCTCAACCGGGAAAGAACTTGTTTCAGTTTTAAAACCGTTCAACAACTTTGACATTTCTGTTTTCATGTCATCAATTCCGATGGACAACTGTTTTTTTTCTATCATGGTTTTCATCTCCTTTCTAACGTTAGTACACGAACAAGTTTTTTTAGTATTCGTTCCGCTTCTACACGAGTGTCAGATGAGCCGTAAATTTGATAACCGTTTTGAGGATGAATCCGGAATTCTGACTCAGTTTCGATGTGAAAGGCTTTTTGTGTGGGGTTATATAACACTAAAAATCTATCCTTCTGCTGACGTTCAGCCAACAGAAGGGTTTTAATGTTTTTTAATTTATTTGCCATAGTTCTTTGTTTTAAAGTGATTAAACAAAGAACTATCTGCATTAGCCTTGATCTCCGGTTGCGTTTTTTTTCGGCCCGATTTTAACCATTCGGACAACTCAATATTAGAAAAGTAAAGCCGTTTTCCACGTTTGCAAACAGGTATTTCTGCCCGGTGTACCAGCCCATAAATAGTTGGTACCGATAAACAAAGAAATTTAGCGGCTTGCTGAATGGTCAGGAATTGTTCTGTTTCAGTTTTTTCAGACTCTTTGGATTGAGAAATTAAAAGTCTTTCAATGTTTGCCATTTTTTCATGCAGTTGGCTCACTGCCAGAGGTAGAGCCTCGAAGGTTAATTCATGTTTCATTACAAAAAGTTTTAATTAATTTTTTGCAATGATATTTGGGGCATTTTGGGGCAGCAATAAGGGAGTACTCCCTATTTTAAGTTTTGATAGTCCCTTTTTACTTGTTCTTTATGTAGGTATGCCGTATATCTTGTTTTTGATTCTTTTGAATTAGGAGACAATGAGTTTATATTTCCTTTAACAGCTCTGCCATTATTGTCTGATTCAAACCAAATGGACATTTCTTTATACATTTTGTGTTTTGCTGTAAAGTATTTGTTTGATAGGTGTTTTATGAAATTTATGTGCTCAAACATAGCGATGCAATATGGCATTCCATTAACAGATAATAATTCTAAAAGGCGTATTTGGCCAGAAACCGATAGCTCTTTAATCATTGGCAATTCAAAGAACTCATAATTAGCTAAGTGCTCCTTTAAATTTACCGTTTTGGATATGGGCTTTTTGATATTATGGTTAGTTTCGCTATAATAGGTATTTTTTTCTTGGATTGGTTCGGTTGTAATGGTATCGCTAATTATATCTCTTATATATTGTAAATCAGGTGAAATTATTACTGGTTTTTCCTGGATTCCATTTTTAAAGAGGTTTTGATAATACTCAATTTGGGGGTAAAGCCAAGTTTCTCTTATGTATGAATTAATATCCGGGTCATAATGAAAAGGGATTCTTAAATCTTTCCATTCCAAGAGTTCCATGATTACTTCTTTTATACTACCCGTTGAATCGATAAGTGTATTATGAAAATTAATAATTTCTTCGGCTGTATTTTTTGCCTGATTGTTGTTTTGTAGATATTTATCGTATAGTAAATTGTATTCTTCTTCGATTAATTTTGCAATAAATAAGAGCTGTTTGTTATTCTCAATAAGCAGAATCTCGATTAATTTCGAATAGAGAAATAGCTTATCAAAATAAAGTAGGAGGATGCTTTGTAGCCGGGGGATGATGGATAATGGATTTGATTTGTTTTCTTTTATAAAGTCTATTTCGTGATAAAACAAATTAAAAAATTGCAAGGAGGTTATTCTTATTGGTGACCTGTACTTCGATGTGTCAACCTTAACAAATCCTAATTTCCTGCTATTTGGCAACATTTTGGGGCACATCGTTTCAATTTGCTGTTTGACTTTATAATTAAACTCCAAATTATATTTATCGGTGAAAAATTCTTCCACTGATGAGTTTTGATAACTGAAATTTTTAATGTTGGTTCTCATATAAATTTCTTTTTTTTGAAAGCTTGGGCAATGGTTCTGTTGACAACACAAGTTTAGCAAAAAAACATATTTATGAATAAATTCATCTAAAAAAGCATCTGCATTCAAAATAACTTACATATTAGTTGCCTTCTCTATAATATGGTTATATTTCCAGAAGTGTATGTATGTTGTAGAAAGTCAGAGTTATAGGAGGGATTGTTATAGTGTTTGTGTAGTAAGTTTCAGATAATCTGCGTATTTGGATTGGCGTTTGATGTATAATGAAGAATATTAGATTGTTAGCAGGTGCGTAAATTTAAATTACATGTTAAGTGATTGAAAATTAACAATAAATGGCTTGCTGGATTTTGTTGTTTGCTTATGTTCAATATTTTATGAATGTTATAAATTGAGCCTGTTTTTAATGTTGTGTAAATGAACAATATAAAACTTGGTAGGTTTTTATATTGCACGAAATCAATGTGTTAAATTGCGGGTTGATTTGAGTGGTTTTATAAATAGCATAAAATCTGCATTGAATATTGTGATTGGATTGTATGTTGCACACAATTAATAGAATAGGATGATTGGACAATGGCATGCAAATAAGCCTTCGATGTTACGATTGGCAATCAACAAGTTCATTTTTTCCCACCTTTACAATATCAAATTGCATACAGCATATACTTAAATTGCTTGAAAATATGCAATGTTTTATCCCTTGTCATTTCCATTTATCAAGTCCACTGCTAACATTTTTGCTTGTGTGATTACCGTGTCAACCGCCTTTTCTTGTAAGTCTGGCGGATAACCGTGTAGTCTTAAAATTCGTCTGATGTTTCGTCTTAAAGCTGATTGAACACTTTCTTTAATTGTCCAATCTATGGTCGTGCTGTTGCGTACAGTCTTTAAAAGTTCTTGTGCAATATGTCTGAGGATGTCGTCACCCAAAACGGCTACTGCACTGTTATTTACTTCTAAAGCGGTGTAAAAAGCATACTCTCTATAATCCAATCCCAATTTTTCGCCCCGTTTGTCGGCTTCTTTCATTTGCTCGGCAAAGGGGATAAGTACTTTTTCCAAAAACTCTACTGTGTCAATCATTCCGTTGTGGTAGCGTTTGATGG
>CAZFTD010000135.1:0-9927 GCA_964521525.1 uncultured Marinilabiliaceae bacterium
GTTCATTTTCCGCACAAAAACAAATTCAGCCTGGAATAATCAGATAAGAAAAAAGCTTCATGTATAACGTTCAGCGCCTTTTTAATATCCTTGTCTTTAATTACAAAAGAGATATTAAGCTCAGATGCTCCCTGGGCAATGGCATACACATTTACACCATTTTTTCCAACGCTATTAAATAACTGCCCCGAAATACCGGTTGTGTGCTTCATGTTTTCACCCACAATGGCCACCACCGCCATTTGGTCGTCAACTATTATATTGTTGATTTGCCTAAGCTCAATTTCACGACTAAATTCAGTTTCGATGGCCAAACGGGCAGTCTTAGTCTGCTCAGAATCAATAACAATACTGATGCTGTTTTCTGATGAAGCCTGTGAGATAAGGATAACATTTATTTCGCAGGCCGCCAGCGATGAAAACAATCGTTTTGAAATACCGGTAACACCAACCATTCCAATGCCCTGTACAGTAACAAGCGAAACACCTTTAATACTGGAAATACCTCTGATTTGTCGTCCTGAAATCTTTTCCTTTTCATTGTTGATTAAAGTTCCGGGAGCTTCAGGATTGAAAGTATTCTTGATTTTAATAGGAATCCCTTTTTGATAGACAGGCAAAATGGTGGGCGGATAAATAACCTTGGCTCCAAAATGCGACAATTCCATGGCTTCGGCATAACTTAACCGTTCAATGCAGTATGCCCGGCTAATTACACGAGGGTCGGCCGTCATAAACCCATCCACATCGGTCCAAATCTCCAGTCTTTTTGCATTGAAAGCAGCAGCCAGAAGTGCACCCGTATAATCAGAACCTCCTCGTCCCAGGGTGGTGTTTTCATTCTGCTCATTACTACTGATAAACCCGGGGAAAAGCGAAATTTTACCAAGTTCAGGCTTAACAGCCATTAAAAGCTTCTCTGTTTTTTCTGTAAGAACATGGTTGCGTCCATACTCAAATGTTGTTTTTAAGTATTGCCGGCTATCGAACCATTTGGCATTATTTAAATAACGGGCAATAATTTTCGATGATAGCCGCTCTCCCATTCCCGACAGGCTTTCAAGACTTTTTCTGCTCAGTTCCTTGATTAAAAAAACGCCTTTCAATATTGATTTAAGCTCATCAAGTTCAGGTTCAATCAATCGCATTATCTCATCCTTCTCATTCTCAAATAATATAGAGATTATTTGTGTGTGAATGTCTATAATAGATTCCAAATGGGCAAAACAATCGCGATTTCCTTCACCGGCTAACCGGGCCGCCGTTATAAGCCGGTCGGTAATACCTCCAACAGCCGACACTACAACTACTGCCTGACCATCTACTGATTCTACAATTTCCTTAACTTTTTTAATACTGTCGGCAGAGCCTACTGAAGAGCCGCCAAATTTTAAAACTATCATAGCTTTATTGATTTTAAGTCATTCTTTGAAGCAAATGTTAATTTCACATGTGTGTTACATTCAGAAAAAATGAATAAAAATACTCTTTCACACTTTCAACAAATAACTCCAAAAAACATTATACGGATATCATCAAACAAAACAGCATTATAATACTTAAACCTTAAGCACTTATGCTAAAAAGAAGTATAAATAACCCCCCTAAGGGGTGGTAGTAAAATAAGAGTATAAAAGACTAATAATTGCGCTCATAGGTGTTTGTAAATAGTCAAGAGCAAAAATAACTAAAAAAACGAACGGAACAATTTATTTTTATTCATTATTTAAACATAAAAATTACGTTTTGAAACGAAATGCAAAAATGGGTTTACAAAATGTAACAAATTTGAGAATTTTTAGTATAAATATTGGAAACGTTCAAATTTTTCTATTTTTGAGCCTGATTGGTTTTTCTATATTTGACATAATATTGGAGAATCAATGATTTTTATTTTAACATGATGCAAGTAGTTTATAAAACCCATAAACTATTAAAAAGCGTTAAAATAATTTTAATGTTTATTATCAATTGAATATCTCAAAAAACAAATACTATGAGATTGATTAATAAGATTTTATTTGTTTTAGCAGGGCTTTTCATAATGTCAGTATTTGATGGTAAAGCTCAGGTTGATAAAACATTTTGGTTTGTTGCACCTGAGGTTACTTCAACTCACGGCGATAATCCAGTTTATTTGCGAATAACTACTTTTGATCAGCCGGCTCAGGTTACCATATCCATACCAGCAAATCCGGCTTTTACACCGGTTAATTTGGTTATTAACGCCAACACCCAACACCGTTATGAATTTACCAATCTGAACCTGATTGAGAACAGACCTGCAGCTACCATAAATAACAAGGGGATTCTTATTACCTCCAATGTAGATGTGTCGGTTTATTACGAAGTAGCTCATAATAATAACCCTGATAAGTTTACCTTAAAAGGCGAGAATGCGTTGGGATTTGAGTTTTATGTACCCTCGCAAAATCATTTTAGAAACCGGAATTTAACTGTGCCCGACCGCGAAAGAATAGATATAGTAGCCACCGAAGACAACACTGTAGTTACTATTGACATGTCAAATATTGATCAGATTGAAGGCCATCCGGCTAATGCCGTTTTTGACATTGTTTTGAATCGCGGACAAACATACTGCCTTCAGGCAGCCGGTACCAATGCCTGGCAAACACAGCGACATTTGGGTGGTGCTTATATCAGGTCGAACAAACCAATTGCAGTTACCATTTCTGACGACTCTATTGCTGAAGTATCAAGTGGGCAGACCATTATTGGTGCTTACGACCTTATTGGCGACCAGTTAATTCCGACCAATATTATTGGAACAGAATACATTGCCATGCACACAGCTTATCTTCAAAAAGAACCTAATGGAACTAATATTACTAATAGCATACAAAAAGTATATATACTGGGCACCCAAGATAATACCGATGTTTACATAAATGGTGTATTTTCCAAAACGCTCAGCAGGCGTGAAATGTACAGCGTCAATATTGCAAACCCGATTACAGGTTTGGTTGTAAATGCTATACATATAACGTCCAACAAACCCATATATGCCTATCAGGTTTCGGGAATTACGCATCCCAATAATCCCAGTTCTGGTAACGAATTGGGCAGCGCCATTTTGCCTCCAATTAAATGTACAGGATCTTCAGTTGTTGCTGTAACCCGTACACTTACACAGCGTTTTTTTATGCAAATAATGACCCAATATAAAAACATCAACAATTTCCAAATGGTTGATTACCAAGGAGCCAACGCTAATGCTTTTTTGCCTGCAGCTTCGGAGTGGTATCCGGTAGCAGGTACCGGAGCACCTGGCGCGCCAGACACCTGGTATACAGCGGTGAAGCAAATGAACCTGGCAACCGGAAATCCTTATAGGGTTATTAACAGTGGTTTATTTCACCTGAGCGTAATGGATGAAAACTCGGGTAGTATGAGCTATGGGTATTTCTCTTCGTACAGTAATTTAACCATTTCTCCCCCTGAAGCGGCTTGTGTGGGCGATATAGTGGTACTGCGAACCACCCAGAATCTTACCAACCTTAACTGGTATTATTTTAATGAGCAAACCTTTGAAGAAGTATATCTTGGTTCAGCCCCCCAAATAATTGCTAATGAATCAGGTCGTTATATTGTACGTATGATAACTCTCGGATGTGAAGCATCTGATGAACTATATGTGGAATTCAAACGCCCTGAATTTACACTGGGCGAAGATGTTGAAGTTTGTGCAGGAGAAACCGTTTCATTTAATATTAGCGGTTTTGATGGGCACATCTTTAACTGGCAACCCATCACCAATAACACTAATAGTTATTCGTTTGTTCCTGAGGCTGGTCAACTATATAATTTATCGTTAACCATAACAGACCCTGATGGATGTTCAAACAGCAGCACTGTAAACGTATCAGCCTATGCCATTCCCAACATAACGCTGAATATTAGCGGCAACGACATTTGTCTGGGCGAAACGATTTCACTTACAGGTATTCAGGATGGATACAGTTATCAATGGTCATTGAATGGAGCCGTACTTCCGGGTGAAACCAATCCGTCAATAACGCCTACTGTATCTGGTCAATATTCGGTTGTGGTTACATCGCCAGAAGCTTGCAGCAATACTCATACACAACAAATAAATGTAAATCCGCTGCCAACAGTAACACTTGCTGATGAGTATAAATGCCAGGGTGAATCGCACACCTATTCATTGGCCGGTTATGCCTCCTACTTATGGCATAATGGCAGCACCTCCAATCAAATTACTCTTACCAATCCGGAACCTAATGTTTGGGTAAAAGTAACTAATGCTTTTGGTTGTGAGGCAACTGCCAATGCTGCCTTTGAATGGCATAACAGCACTATTTTCTCTTTTGGTGGAGATACAACCATGTGTGCTGGCTTAGATATGGAAATCAGGATCGACAACCAATTTACAAATTATCAATGGCGCTTTAATAACCCTGCTGGCCCTGTAATTCCAACCACCGGAAGCCCCAGAGCCAATGACGAAGTTCTGTTTTTTGAAACAGCTGACCATTCTTTTTCAGGAACTTACTATGTATCAGCACTCGACCAGTTTGGTTGCAATATTAATGGTTCGTTCAATTTAACCATTTTGCCACCACCTGAATTAGAATTGGAATGCGATGAAAAAGAAAAGGGATTATTATGTAGAGGAGATACTATTCATATTACAATTATTTCTGATAATGCCAGAGATTTCACTACTTACTTATGGTATCGCAATGGCGTTCTTATTCCGGATAAGAATACTACCGAAGACTTTTTGGAAGTACAGCAGCCCGGAATATACTCGCTCACCGCTGTTCAGGACAACGGTTGTTATGCACAAGGCTTAGACATTCAGGTAGCCCTTATTGATAATCCATACTTTGAATTCGAGGATGTAATGGCTTGCCCCGGCGAAGATCTTGTTTTAGGAATTACCAATTTCAGACCCGGCCGTTTGGAAGAATCAGATATACCAATAGGTTTTTCAGTAGATTTTGATATTGATTATTACAGATGGAGCCATGATGCCAGCTATAACCAGAACAACCTGACAACACAAAATGCAGGTCGATACACACTAACTGTTTTTGATAAAAACGGTTGTTTCTATACCGAAACTGCCAATGCCCAGTATTTTGAAAAACCAGAGGTAATTCTTGCCGATGAGGCTACTTGTGATAACGAACCATTCGCACTATTGCTTCCTGATGGTTTGGCACCTCAGATTAACAGTTACCAATGGAGCTTTAATGGAGCCCCGGTTGCCGATCCCAATGCTGTTATTCAAAATGGAACTTATACGCTTACCGTTCGCGATAATAACCCAATAACGTATACCAATGGCGATCAGGGTTGCGAGAGTTCTGCAACAATGGAATTGACATTAAAACCATCTCCAGTTTTCACCTTGGGCGATGACCGTGCTCTTTGTGATGGATCAACTATGAGTATCGGTACAGATCCTACTTTTACAAGGTACGAGTGGAATGGGAATAATGCTGATGGACAAACCAACTCTATAGTTGTAAACACAGCGGGTTTATATACAATCCAGGTATGGAACAACGAGGGTTGCACTAATACCGATGATATTACTATTGCACTTAACAGTTTGCCAAGCATTGACCTTGGTTCAGATATAGATGTTTGCCCCGGTGAAACAACAGTTCTCTCAGTTCCATCTTTCCAGAGTATTTTCTGGTCAACTGGTCAAAGAGATGTTACTTCCATTGAAGTTGGCAGTGGTAATTTTGCTGTTCGTGTTGTTGATAACAACGGTTGCGAAGCCAGAGACGACATAAACATTCTGCTAAAAAATGCACCCCAGATAGATTTAGGGCCTGATTTGGTAATTTGTCCAACCAATTATCCATTTGCGATTTCAATTCCTCCTGGCGATTATGTAGCCTGGCAATGGCATACTGGGTCAACAGCATCAAGCATTACTGCCAACCTGATGGATACTGTGAATATTATCCGTGTAATGAATGCTGAAAATTGCTGGAGTTGGGCTGCCATGACACTGAAATTCTTCCCCAGTCCTGAATATAATTTAGGCGACGATATGGCTGTTTGTTTCCCTGATAACGTAACAATTGATGGTTTGGAGCATATGACTATGAATTATAGTGAAGATGAAAGATTATTCCAAATAAACAGTTGGACATGGAGTAATGGCGAAACCAACCGATTTGTTAACATAACGGAGTCAGGTGAATATTGGGTTGAGGTGAGAGATAATGAAGGTTGTTTTATTTTGCGCGATACCATTAATGTTACCATAAACCCAACACCTACTATTGCAGCATTAGACTCAACTATTTATGCACAGATAGTGGTATTTGCAGAAGGTGGAACACAACCATATTATTACTCTTTAGACAACGGAAACAGCCAAACCAGCAACGTATTTAAGAAAGTTCCAAATGGTGACCACATTATTTGGGTTGAAGACGTTAATGGATGTTTAGCATCCGAACAATTCCTGCTTAATTCGCAATACGATTTAGACATTCCAAATTTCTTCACACCCAATGGTGATGGCTACAACGATACCTGGAGAATTGACGGATTAGAAAAACTGCCCGAATCAGTAATCTCCATTTACGACCGATATGGCAAACTGCTAATCAAATATACCCACATGTCGAGAGAAAATGGCTGGAACGGAGAATATCTGGGCCGACCGGTACCTTCCGATGACTATTGGTATGTTATAGAATTAGTACCTGTTAATAAAATTATAAAAGGAAACGTAACCATTAAACGATAATTAACATAAAAAGGATCATATTTCAGATTATTGATAAACAATAACTCGACCCTTAGCCAGCTAAAAGACTCAAATGAAAAACAGAATTATTTACATATTGTTATTTTTTTTATTTTCCTTAACAACATACGGACAACGCTATTTTGTATCCAACCAATATGCTTATGACATGTTTCTCATGAACCCGGCAGATGCCGGATCGGAACGTGAGTGTTTTATTTTAAACGGATATTTCCAGAAGCAATGGTTTGGCGTTGACCTGGCTCCTACCTACCAGATGCTAACCTTTCAGGCACCTTTAAAATCGAATGTTGGTTCAGGCACATATCTGTTTAACGACCGCAACGGAAACAACAAAAAAATTGGATTTCAACAGTCGTTTTCGGTAGAGGTTAAGTTGAGAGAAAACAGAAGAGGCACAACCACACTGGCGTTCGGATTATCAGCCTATCTGGAGCAAGCATCTGTTGACCAAACGGCTTTTACCGGAGGACCTGGTACCGATCCGGCCATTGGCGGAGGTGTGGAAAGCGGCATGGGATTTAATGCCAATACCGGGATGATTTTAAGAATTAACAAGTTTCATCTGGGTGCTTCTGTAACAAACATTTTACCCCAAAATAACCCCATGTATGAGAATGAATTGGAACCATCGCTTCCAGCTGACATTCATCTTCATACAGGTTACACATTTAAAGTACCAGATCGCGACCTGTTTCTTGAGCCATTGATTTATTATCGTCGCAATTCACTCTCGAACAGTAGAATGGACATAAACGTTAAGTTCACAATGCCTACTCCCGAACCCGATTTTACTGTTTGGGGGCTTCTGGCATACCGAAGAACCATGGATTACAACTTTGGAAAAGACCTTGGAATAGCAACAACTGCAGGTATCATTTACAAAGGGTTTAGTATTGGATTAGAATACCAACATGGACTAACCTCAGCCCAAAAACATCTGGGAAGTTCATTCTTAATGGTAGCCGGCTATCGATTCTGCGGAAGCGACAGAGCCAGACGTATTCCATGTAGAAACAGAGATATAGATACAATGATGCTCGATAATAATACACCACAAAGAAAAAAAGGATTATTCCGGTTTAGATAAAACAACTAAAGGGTTACACAGGTAACCCTTTGTTTTTGTATACTAAAAACATTATGTTTGCGTTATAATTGACAATAACCTTCCAAAATAGGATGTTTACCTAATGAGAATATTTATACTATCTATATTAATTTTAGTTATACTTCCAACGTTCATAATTGCTAATAATGTTTTATATTCAGTAACCTCTATTTCCAGTCAAAATCCTGTGGTTGTTGCAAACAATGATTTTATTAGCATGTACGAAAACAGCGTATGGTATGTGCCTGTTTTAAGCAACGATTATGGGCTAACCGAGGGACACAAAGCACCAACCATTACCCGACAGCCCAAATTCGGAAAGGCTCAGGTTATGCCCGACCACACCATTAAATACACCCCAAATCTTTACTTTATTGGTTACGACGATTTTGAATACAGGGTATGTAATAATTACAACAGTTGCGATAATGGCATTGTAACCATTGAAGTGCTCAATTATGATTACAAACCGCGCGCTATTAATGATACAGTGAGAGTTTACAACGAGAAAAATATTACTGTGGATGTATTAAAAAATGATTTGGAGTTAATGGACCCCCCCATTACTTTAACCATTATCACAGAACTAAAAAACGGCTATTCTGAATTGGTTGAAGACCCTATTGACTACCGTACCAAAATTAAGCCTCACTTCGAAACGTTTTTCCTGGGAATGGATTCTTTGCAATACCAGGTGTGTGATGCCGATGGAGACTGCTCACAAGCCTGGGTGTTCTTAATTATGAGTAACGATCAAAGTTCCAAAATAAAAATACCCTCTGGATTCTCTCCAAATGGCGATGGAATTAACGATACCTTTTTTATTCGGGAATTTCAGCATTATACCGACATTTACATAAGAATAATGGACCGAAACGGGGTTTTGGTTTATGAGGCAAAGCCTTACAATAACAATTGGGACGGATATGGCAATAAAGGCACCTATTCGGGGAAACTGGTGCCTGCAGGCACATATTATTATGTTATTAAATTAAAAGGTTTAAAAAACGATTTAACAGGGTTTATTTACCTGAACAGGTAATGAGGAAAACAGAAAAAATAAGCATACATATTTTTGTTCTGGTTGGATGGCTTTTCCTTTTATTTGGAAACATTTCGGCACAGCAGGCACCTGCTTTCACTCAATATTTCAATAATCCGTTAATTATAAATCCTGCATTTGCCGGCACCCGTAATGCTTTAGCCATTGATATTGCCACCCGCCAGCAGTGGATTGGTTTTCACGGAGCGCCCCGGTCGTATTATGCTGTGGCACACACACCGGTACGTAGTTCAAAAGTTTCCATAGGCGCATCTTTGATGGCCGATAAAGCAGGCCCGGTTAACACCAATCATTTCTCTCTGGCATACTCCTATTTGCTGCGAATAAACCACCGAACTTTTCTATCGATGGGTTTAAATACCGGATTCAATAATTTCTGGATTGGCCTTAGCGATTTGGATTTAGTTCAGGAAAATGATCCATTTTTTGAGAAAGATATTGAAAATACATGGAAACCAACCTTCGGATCGGGATTGGTTGTTTTTACGCCTTCTTGGTATGTTAGTGTATCTGCCCCTCAAATTCCGCTTAACAGAATTAATGGAGCCAATAATCAGCAGGCATTCAGTCTGCTTCGAACCTACTATGTTTCGGCAGGATATTATTTTTATATTATGAATGGCTTGGATTTTAAACTCTCGTGGATGGGAAGGTTTGCCGATGGGTTTACAAACCACGATTTGAATAGTTTTTTCACCATTAAGGATAAATACAATCTGGGCATAACCTACAGGCTAAACACCTCGGTTGCCTTTATAGCCGGGGCACAAATTACACCTAATATCGGCGTTTTTTATTCATACGATTTTCCGGTTGGAGGCACTTATTTACATAACATAAGCAACCAGGAAATTACTGTTAGTTTCGACATTACTAAATTCTATGTTAGAAACCGCGATCGCGAATTCCTTCGTAAAAAACCTTCAGAAGAAGAACGTGCTATCCGATCGATACGTTATTTCTAGAAAT
>CAZFTD010000136.1:0-9834 GCA_964521525.1 uncultured Marinilabiliaceae bacterium
TTGAGAATAAGCAGAACTGATAGACAAGAAAATAAAAAAAGCCAGATAGCAATGCTTCATAATGGTTTAGGGCTAGGATGTAATGCTCAACTTATTACAATACTACATTTTACAATATATAAAAATCCTTAATACGAGTCAATACCTTTAGGGGGAAGATGGGAGACAGGAGGCCGAAAAACGGAGACAGGAGGAAGGAAACCGAAAAAAGGAGGCGGGATGCCGGAAATAGGAAAGGCCTGACTGATGGCAGGAATCAAAATTGATTCCTTGCAGCGTAAAAGAAAAGTGAAAAGTCTAGGTAAATGTTGAATTTTTTATTAAGATGATTAGAATTGAAGTTTACTAAATCCCGAGAATCGGGATAATATTATTAGAGGGATAGATAAGTCAGGGAAGAGCTAAGACATCTAAAAAAAACTTATAAATCTTCTCTATCTATCTTATCCCGATTCTCGGGATTTCAAGACGCAGGCGCAGTTTCGGTTTGCCGGAAACGCGATACTTTAAAAACCTTACATCTAAATTTAAACAGCTTCTATGTTTCGAATTATTTCCTGAGCTCTCCCAATAGACTTTGTTCAGACATTAACTTCTGCCTTTTTACTACCGACTTGTCACTTTTAAATCAATTAGATTGAAACTATTTGGGGAATTTGAAAAATGGAAGTGATGACATTTGTGATAAAAAGAATCTCAAATTTTAGTACTTTTACACTTTATTTTTTACAAATACACTCGGGACATGAAGCGGATTAAGTTGTTAGACAGGGAGTTTGGCATATCAATACCAGCCAGTGACATTAAAAAAGCCATCTGGCAAATTGCCGATAAAATTAATCGCGACCTTAAAGAAAAGAACCCATTGATGGTTTGCATACTCAATGGTTCATTTATGTTCTCGGCCGATTTAATGAAACTTATTGAATTTCCCTGTCAGATAAGTTTTGTAAAACTTGCTTCATACGAGGGGGTTAGCAGCACCGGAACAGTAAAAGAGCTGATTGGATTTAATGAAGAGCTAAAAGGACGTACCGTAGTTTTGCTCGAAGACATTGTGGATTCCGGTATTACAGTTGAAAACAGCGTGAATCAGTTGAAAAAAATGGGCGCCGGCGATATTTTTGTTGTTACGCTTTTATTTAAGCCTGCTGCTCTTAAAAGAGATATAAAACTTGATTACATCGGGCTGGAGATTCCCAACGATTTTATTGTTGGTTATGGGTTGGATTATAATGGATACGGAAGAAATCTGCCAGACATTTACAGTGTCATTCCTTAAACCCAAACAAATGTTTAACATTATTATTTTCGGCCCCCCAGGGTCGGGAAAAGGTACCCAAAGCGAAAAAATCATTGAGCATTATGATTTAACGCACATCTCAACCGGCGATATTCTTCGTCAGGAGATCAGTGATAATACAGAACTTGGACAAACTGCCCGGCAGTTTATCGACCGCGGCGAGTTGGTTCCCGACAGTATTATTATTGGTATGCTTGAGAACAAATTCAATGCCCTTCAAAAATCGAAAGGTGTTATTTTTGATGGTTTCCCCCGTACAGTTGACCAAGCCAGAGCTTTAAAGGAAATGCTAAACAAACGTGGTGAACGTATTTGCATTATGATTAACCTTGAAGTTGAAAAAGAAGAACTTATCGACCGACTGCTTAAAAGAGGCGAAACATCGGGCCGTTCAGACGACAATCTGGAAACCATTGAAAAAAGAATTAAAGTGTATGAGAGCCTGACTGCTCCGGTTGTTGATTTCTATAAAAACGAAGGTTGTTATATGGGAATTAAAGGAGAAGGTGGCATCGATGAAATATTCCGAAAGATTTGCTTGGCTATTGATACCAAAAGAATGGCCTAACTGATTGATATTATTAAACAAACCACTCACTGACGCATACTTATGGCTACGTCGAATTTTGTTGATTATGTGAAGATTTTTTGCCGTTCGGGGAAAGGCGGGCCGGGTTCAACCCATATGCGTCGTGAAAAGTTTGTGCCTAAAGGCGGGCCCGATGGTGGTGATGGCGGTCGCGGCGGACATATAATTGTTAGAGGCAACCGCAACTATTGGACTCTAATACACCTTAAATACCAACGGCATATTTTTGCCGGCCATGGTGAATCGGGAAGCAAACAATGCTCAACCGGTGCCAATGGAGAAGATAAAACCATTGAAGTGCCTTTGGGTACCGTAGCCAAAAATGCCGATACCGGTGAGGTTTTGTTTGAAATTACGGCCGATGGCGAAGAAAAAATTCTGGTAAAAGGCGGACGTGGAGGTCTGGGTAATGTTAATTTTAAAACATCAACCATGCAAACCCCCCGGTTTGCCCAACCCGGCGAGCCAGCCATTGAAATGGCCGTGGTGCTTGAACTTAAAGTACTGGCCGATGTGGGGCTGGTAGGCTTTCCAAATGCCGGTAAATCAACCCTTTTAGCTGCTGTAAGTGCTGCCAAACCCGAAATTGCCGATTATCCGTTTACAACACTTGTTCCCAACCTGGGGATTGTGGAGTACCGCGACCATAAATCGTTTGTAATGGCCGACATCCCGGGTATTATTGAAGGCGCCCACGAAGGGAAAGGAATTGGATTACGCTTTTTACGACATATTGAGCGAAACTCAATTTTATTGTTTATGGTGCCTGCCGACAGCAAGGATATACTAACCGATTACAATATTCTGGTTAACGAGCTAAAACAATACAACCCCGAATTGCTCGATAAACGCCGGTTACTCGCTATTTCCAAATCTGATATGATTGATCAGGAACTTCAAAAAGAGATGGAACGGGAATTGCCACAGGTACCTCATGTTTTTATATCGGCTGTTACCGGCATGGGCATTCCTCAACTCAAAGACTTAATTTGGAACGAACTGGATAAATCCATGCTGGAAATATAATTTTAAGACCTGTAGATATTTAGATTTATAGATTTATAGATTTTAAGATGATAAGATTCTATGCCGTTACGAATACAGCAATAAGATAAATCAGCCAACCTTTGTATTAGCAGGCAGCAAATACCTAACAAATAGGTAAATAAAAGCTAACCTTCAGTCTTCGGTGGCACCTGTTACTGAATATACTCGCTGGGTTTCTTTTTATAGAACTTTTTAAATACCCGACTAAAGTACTTTGGGTCGTTAAACCCAATTGTGTAAGCCACTTCATTAACAGTCATTTCTTTGGAAGCCAGCAATGGCAGCGATTTCTTTAAACGATAAACGGTTATAAAATCGTTGGGCGACAAATCGACCAGAGCTTTTAGTTTTTTGTACAATAACGACCGGCTCACAAACATCTGGTCAGAAAAAAGCTCAACACTAAACTCCGGGTTAGCATAGGCTTTTTCCATTACATCATAGGCTTTGGCAAGAAACTTATCATCGAGCGATTCTGATTTGGAGTCCACGCTTATAAGTTCATCCTTCGAGGCAAATAAAGCACGCATTTTTCGACGGCTTTCGATAATATTATGAACCTTGGCACGCAACAAATCCAAGTTGAAAGGTTTGGAGATATAGTCGTCGGCGCCTGTTTGAAAGCCGGCAAGCTGGTCTTCAATTAATGCTTTGGCCGATAAAAGAATTACAGGGATATGGCTGGTATACAAGTTGTTTTTTATCTGCCTGCACATCTCTATACCATCCATTACAGGCATCATAACATCAGAAATGATTAAATCGGGCGATTGTTTTCGGGCAAGTTCGTAACCTACCTTTCCATTTGGAGCCGTAATTACCCGGTAGTTTCCGCTAAGGGTGTTTGATATGAACAATGCCAGTTCCTTATTATCTTCCACTATTAAAACCAGCGGTTCTTCGTTTTTGCTTTGATGCTCGTCGGTCAAAAAGGGCTCATCGTCGACCAGATGGTCAAACACAACTTGCACTTTATTGTCTAATTCTGATGTATCAAAAGCAGGGAAATCGTTGATTTCAGCGCCATAAAAATCCTCGCGCCGGCATGGAATAGTCACTGTAAAGCAACTGCCCTGCAACCGGTTTTTCGAAAAAGCAATGGTTCCATGCAAAGCCTCAACCAATTCGCGTGTTAGTGACAATCCAATTCCGGTGCCTTTAATAGCCGAGCCATTGGAAGTTCTGTAAAACCGGTTGAAAATTTTATCGGCCTGAGAAGCGTCAATCCCAATGCCAGTATCTACCACTTTAATGCATAAAGATGGGATTTCAGTTCCTTGTTTAACTAATTTTTGCTCTTCAACAATTACCTCTACCGAGCCTCCGGAAGGCGTGAACTTAAACGCATTGGAAAGAAGGTTGTACAAAATGTTTTCTGTTTTTTCGGCATCAAACCATCGCGCAGTCTCGTCTAAATTAACTTTCAGATTATAGGCAATAGAACGCTGCTGCGCCAAAACATCAAAAGCATGAAAAATATCTGTAACAAAAGTTTTAAAGTCGCCTTTAGCAACCCGCACCGTGAGGTTTCCGGTTTCAATTTTCCGGAACATTAAGAGCTGATCGATGAGCAGACTAAGTCGTCGGGCATTTCGTTGCACCGAGTTAAGCAGCTCGTGGGCCAGGCCTGGTAAATGCATTTCTTTTAAAATGCGCTCAACCGGAGAGATAATCAGTGTAAGCGGAGTGCGAAACTCGTGCGAAATGTTGGTAAAAAACCTTAATCGCGTTTGGTTAATGGATTCTATTTCTTTGTTGAGCTCCACCAACTTATCGCGCTGCTGAATAATTTCGCTGTTTTTATCTTCCAGTTCTCTTTTCTGACCTTCAATAAGTTCGCCCCTTTTTATTAAGTCGGCATTCACTTTCTTTAATTCCTCTGATTGAGTCCGCATTTGCTCGTTCTGCTCTTCAATTTTACGGGTTCGCTCGCTCACCAATTTTTCCAGCCTGCTTTTTTCGAGGATGAGCCGTTTGGTATGATGCCGTAGATAAAAAGCAGCGGTTAATATAATAGATATAATGAGTAGAATTAAAAACCATGTTGTTTCCCAAAAAGGCGGATGTATGGTAACAATCAGCCGCTTTTCGTTATCACTGTAAACACCTTCGCTATTGGTGGCTTTTACCTTAAAAATGTAACTGCCACCTTTCAGGTTGGTATAAGTTGCCGACCGCTGTTCAGAACCAACTTCGACCCATCCGGGATCAACACCTTCGAGCTGGTAGGCATATTTAATTTTTTTGGGATGAAAATAATCAAGTGCTGTAAAATCCAAGGTAAACACATTGTCCTTGTACGACAACGAAATTTCTTCTACATCAAAAACCGGACGATTAAGCACCACTTTTCCAAAGCGTTTTTCGCCCATGCGAATTACTTCATTAAATACCTTTAATGCTGAAATAGTGATAGAGGGCTCGAAGGGGTAAACCGGAAAATTGGTTGGGGAAAAGTAACTGATGCCATCAATACTTCCAAAAAACAGTTCACCAGTTGAAGATTTAAAAGATGCCGACCAATAAAACTGGTCGCTAACAAGGCCATCATCAGAGAAAAAGTTATCAATGCTGCCTGTATGAGGATTAATTCTCGACAAGCCGTAGTCGGTGCTTACCCAAATGTTGCCGGCTTCATCCTGCTGAATTGAATAAATAACATTGTTACTAAGTCCGTTTTTGCTCGAATAATACTCAAACCTACCTGTTTTGCCGTCATTAGTGGAAAATTTGGCCAATCCATCGCCATAAGTTCCAATCCAGATATTACCCTCATAATCCTGTAACAATGAAATGATATAATTTCCCGGAAGAGAAGGTTGCCCAACATTTCCTTCTTTAAATACTGCCATATGATTGCGCAGACACACTGCTTTGCCGTCAGAAAGTTCCAGATCGTTATAAGGAAAATTATACAGGCCGTTACGGGTTCCAACCCATAGATAGCCCTGTTTATCCAACAAAATACAGCCAATTTCATTTAATCCGGCCAATGCATTTTCAAAGTTTTCAATTTCAATAAACTTGTCCGTTTTAACATTTAAAATGGCCAAACCACCTTCGGTTCCAATAAACAGATAGTGAGGGCTAACATAAAGTATGGACGAAACAAAGGCGTTAACAAAATTGGTTTCGGCATTGGGAACCGGTGGTATATATGTTTGGAAAGAGCCATCTTCCTTCATTTTGCAGAGTCCTGTTCCCCAGGTTCCAACCCAAAGAGTTCCATCAGGGGTTTTCAGTAAAGAAGTAACATAATCACCTGATATTGATCGACTGTTGAGTGGATCGTGCTTATAATGAGTATACTTACCTGTTTTCCGGTTGTAACGGTTTAAACCACCTCCTGCAGTACCAACCCAAAGTACATCGCCATCTGAAAAAATAGCATTAACAGTACTGTTCGACAAGCTGTTAGGGTTATCAACCTGATGAATCATGTAATGAAAAGGTTTTTGATACAGACTGAATTGATTGACCCCACCCTTTTCTGTACCAATCCACACATTCCCCTCATTGTCAATATAAATACAATTAACAAAAATACTATTAAGCGAGAACTCATTTACTTTTTTGTAAGGCAGCGATATAAACGAATTGGATTGGGGCTGGTATAAATCAACACCCCCCAACGAGCCCAGGTAAATGGTTCCTTTAAAATCCTGTGTTATATGATTGATGCGGCTGTGACTAAGACCGCTTGGGTTAAAAGGATTATAAAAATGCCACTCGTTACGTCCGGTGAGGGCATTAAAAATCCAGACTCCATTATATGTTCCTACCCAGAGATCGCCTTCCATACTTTCAAAAAGTGAGAGTACAAATGCGTCAGAAAGGCCGCTTTGATTAAAAAGGTAAACATTATCGTGCTGGTTATCATAAACCGCCATGCCATGATTGGTACCAATTATTATACGTCCATCGCGCATTTGCAGAAAAGCAGACACATTGTTTCCGGGCAATATGCTGTTAGTTTGATTTAAATGTTGCACAGAATAGCCGTTCTCTGAAGGCGTGAGTAAAAACAGTCCATTCTCGGCTGTGCCAACCCATACGCGTCCCTTTTTATCGCACATTAACCGGGTAATATTGATGCTAAGCCCATTTTTGCCATGCAACTCAAATGGGACTAATCGACCTGTTGTATGCTCATAACATACCAATCCGTGCGAGGTTCCCACCCACAAAAAGCCATTGGGCGATTCGGCTAAGGCATTCACCAGGTTTGATGGGAGATCCGGTTTTCTGAAGTTGGTAAAGCTATACCCATCGTAACGGCTTAAGCCGTTTCCGGTGGCAAACCACATAAACCCTTTGGTGTCTTTTATAATTGAGTGAACTGTGTTTTGAGGAAGCCCCTGATCAATGGTCAGATAACGAAAATGATAACTCACCTCGGCCAAAACCTGACTTCCGGTTAAAGCAAATACAATTATAATAACCAACTGCACCCGATATATAAAATTTATCCAAATTTTCATCAGCTTATAATTTGATTGTCATTTACCATATTGTCTTAGGCTCTGCGGAAAAAGTTACTTTAAAACAGACTCTAAATTAATATAATATAGTTTTACTAATATTGCAGTAGAGCCATAATTATTCAAAAATCCCCCTTTTTGAATGCTTAATCCACTTCATTTCTATGCATAGTAAATACTTTTGATAATAGCAACTGACGTTGAATAATGAACTAACAGAGAAAACCATGAATCGAATTTTAAATCCCCGTTTATGGCTTGTTTTGCCAATGGTACTAATTCTTTCAGCTTGCCATCAACAAAAGTCAACTATCATTCAGCAAAATCCTTATGCCGATGATTATTCAGACATCACCCCATTGTCGAAACGGGCATTATGGGGAACTGCCAATGTTCACGACCCAACTATCATTAAAACAGATAGTTTCTTCTACGTTTACTCAACCGATGCTTATTACCATAAACGTGGCGTCAGTTTTATGGATGTTGATGAAAAACCAGGAAATATCCCCATAAGGCGCTCAAAAGACCTTGTAAGCTGGGAATTTGTGGGTTGGGTGCTCGATTCCATTCCTGCCGAAGCAGTAGCCCATGTACACGCACATACCAATAATCGTGGTGCCAATAATATGTGGGCACCCAACGTGGTAGCTTACAATGGCAAATACCGTATTTATTATTCTGTTTCAAGTTTTGGCACCAATGCTTCGTATATTGGTTTAGCAGAATCGTCAAGCCCCGAAGGTCCTTTTACCCATAAAGGATGTGTGGTTAAAACCGATCCTCAAAGCGTAATGAATGCCATTGATGCGTCGGTAATTACCGATGCCAATAATGGCCGAATGTGGATGCATTATGGCTCCTATTTTGGAGGCTTATATTGCATGGAACTCAATAAAGAAACCGGATTGGCTTTGAATCCCGGCGACCAGGGTCATTTAACTGCCACCCGGGCTAACCGGGCCTACAAAATAATTGAAGCACCCGAGATAATTTACAATCCTGAACTTAAGCAATATTTCCTGTTTGTTTCCTACGAGCCATTGTTTACCTATTACAATGTACGTGTTGGGCGTTCTGATAAACCTGAAGGGCCGTTTTACGATTTTTTTGGCAATAACATGGCCGATACAACCAATAACTATCCCATACTCACCCATTCGTATATGTTTAATAATCATCCGGGCTGGTCGGGAAATGGACACTGTGCTGTAATCAACAACCAGGGACAATATTTTATGCTGCACCAAGGGCGTTTGGCTCCTGATAACCTGATGATGGTAATGCACGTGCGTGAAATGAAATGGCTTCCTTCTGGCTGGCCGGTGGTTGCACCTCAACGGTATGCCGGAATTCCAAACCATTCATTAAAGAAAAAAGAGATACCGGGAAATTGGGAGATCATTATTCTGAACGATTTGGAAGAGCAATCGACACTTGAACAAGGACAAATTCCTCCAGGGGGGTGGACATATAATAAAAAAGCTTTTAACTTGTCTTCTGAAATTTCATTGCTCAAAAACGGAACCACCAGCCATGAAGAATTCAAAACATGGAGTTTCGATGGAAAATTCCTGACACTTGGTGAAACTGTTTGCGCTGTTTTTTACGGATGGGATTGGGAAAATCAAAATCCATCGGTGCAATTTTCGGGGATTTTGAGTAACGGCTCATCTATATGGGGGAAAAAGCTAACAGAAAAACCATAATAATCAATTATATCAGTAAATTAATCTTTATTCAACCAATAAAAGTAACCTACATGAAGAAAAGAGTAGCATTTACGCTATTAACACTGGTGATAATGTTTTCCCCCGTGTTAAGTCAAAACAAAGCCACCTTGCATGTTGACCTGGCTAAGGAAAAAATCAATCCCGAAATCTATGGCCACTTTGCCGAACACCTTGGAAAATTGATTTATGGTGGCATAATGGTGGAGCCCGACTCAAAAATTGACAATATAAGAGGTTTCCGTACCGACATTATTGCGGCCTTAAAAGATATGAAAGTACCCTTATTGCGATGGCCAGGAGGTTGCTTTGCCGACACTTATAACTGGCGCGATGGCATTGGCCCAAGACATCAACGTCCATCCATGATTAACACACACTGGGGTGGCGTAACCGAAGATAATAGTTTTGGAACTCACGAGTTTTTGGATTTTTGCGATTTGATTGGCGCCGAACCATACATTAATCTGAATGTTGGCTCAGGTTCGGTTCGTGAAGCCGCACAATGGGTTGAGTATGTAACCTCATCGAATGTAAGCCCTATGACCGACTTAAGAAAAGCCAACGGTCGTCAGGAGCCCTGGAATGTAAAATACTGGGGCGTAGGCAACGAAAACTGGGGTTGCGGTGGCCATATGTCGCCCGAATATTATGCCGACCTCTACCGAAACTATGCCACCTACC
>CAZFTD010000137.1:0-9821 GCA_964521525.1 uncultured Marinilabiliaceae bacterium
GAAATGAGGGATTCGAACAGAAGGGATGGCCGGGTTCGAATACCGAAGGTATCATGAGCGGGTGGTGTTATGGGTATTAAGGAGCGAACTAATCCCTCTCTCTCCGCCCGGTAAGGTTTCTATGAAAATAGAGACCTTTTTTTATGACCTGAAATGAGGGATTCGAACAGAAAGAATAGCCGGGTTCGAATACCGAAGGTATCATGAGCGGGTGGTGAAATTAAGCCATTGTTTCAGTCGGGGCAAATCAACTTCCATTTGCCGGATGGTGCTATCATAATAGGCTTGTAGCCGTGAGGGGTTATTCTCTAAACGAGACACTTCAAACCCTCCTTTTGGACAAATAATAAACACTTTACCTTCCTGTTCTAGTTTTTCGAGCAAATCAAGTGTTTGGTTGTAATGATTGCTGCGCTCTTTAATTCGCTTCACCAATTGAGGGTATTTTCGGTAAGCCAGTTTTATAATCCAGGCATTGCGTATTGGCTGCTTCCTATATCCCCGTGGACGTGTTAACACTACCACCGCTCTGCTGTTTCCATCGGCAAGAGCCTGGCGAACAGGAATTGAATCACAAAGCCCACCATCCATATATAATTTTCCGTTAATAGATTTGGGTTTTGATATAAGCGGTAATGCCGATGTAGCTGTTAACCAGTCGCAAAATTCTGAAGGCTGATCGGTGCGAAGCTCAACATATTCAGGCTCACCTTTTTCAATGTTGGTTACTACCACTTTCAGTCGCGATTCAGACTGATGAAAAGCTTTATAATCGAAGGGCACATACTGAGTGGGAATCTGGTGATAAACAAAATCCCAGTCGAAATAATTACCTTTTCTCAAAAGGTTGCCAATGCTGCAATAGCGCTTATCATTAACAAAGCGGTTCACGGCGAGATTACGCCGATATTGGCGCGAAACATACGACACACTGTAAGCAGCCCCGGCCGAAACGCCTATGAGGTATTCAAACAGCAACCCGGCTTCCTGAAAAGCATCGAGTACAGCGGCAGTAAAAATCCCTCTAAATCCCCCACCCTCTAATACCAAAGCAACATTGCCAATAATTTCGTTCTTTTCGTTCTTAAAAGAAGCTGTAGTCATAGTAACATCAAAAGTTTGTAAAAATAATCAACATTGAAACATATTGCTACTATTTCGGTAATAACCACCAAAAAACAAAATCAATATCCGGTAAAATAGTTTTATTGAAAACAGTTTTTGGCATTGGCTTTGTGTTTCCTGGTGGTGAATCAAAAATAAGACCGGTTTAAATCAGAAAAATTAAGCAACTATTTCTTAAATTCGTAAAATCTGGTTATCCAGTGATTTATTAGCAATAACTTAACAAATCGCATACCATGAAATTAAAATATCCACTCCCCCACATTGAAGCAGAAACTGATAGTAATAAGAGTAAGCAATTAAGGAGGCTAACTCAATCACATCTGCCTGCAATTGCTTACAATATTGCAAATAAAGTGTTGGTATATTTAATGTTTGCGGTTGTTATTGGCGCACTTTTCACTTCCTGCCAAAAAGAGGACGAATCGTTTGATGAAACCTTGCTTTACGGCAAATGGCGTTCAGGCACTTTATTTTACAGATACTTATCAAATGGTTCGGGCAAAACATGGGACGAGGGTGACGATGTTTACGAAGATGAAGCGCAAAGTTTTAGCTGGACACTTGAGAAATCGGAATTTACCCATATTTATGTGATGGGTATTGGCGGTGTAGTGCCAAAGGTTTATAAATTAACCGAACTAACTGCCACATCGTTAAAATATCAGGACGATTTTGGCAAAAGGTTCTCTTTTGTCAAGGTAAGTAATTAAGCTTTAGGCCACATTTACTAATTGTGGAGATTCCAAACATGGTTACCATTTAACCTTATTTTTCTTAATATGAAGAAGTTTATTAAGATATTCTTTATTACAGTTGGTTCGCTGGTGCTATTGCTGGCTGCCGCTATTGGAGTGATTCTTTGGCTTGTTTTTACCCCGGCAAAACTAACGCCCATCGTTCAAAACCAGGCCAATAAATATTTAAACTGCCAAACCGAAATTGAAGAAGTTGAATTAACCTTTTTCAGCACCTTCCCACAATTTGCCCTCAATGTAAAAAAACTGACATTGATAAACCCCTTTCCCGGAGCACCTTCGGATACACTTTTAAACATTGAAAAATTTATGGGTGCAGTTGATATTAAATCATTATGGAAATTGAATGAAATTAAGCTTTCCAATTTGTCGTTACAAAACGGAAACATCACCCTTTACACCAACAGAGATGGGAAAAACAATTACACCGTTTTTGAAACTGATACCGTTACTAAGCAAGATGAAAGTAAAGCATTTGGTTTAATTGATTTGGGCAAAATTGATTTGCAGAACATCAATGCACGCTATGTTGATGAATTAATGGGCCTGGATGCCACCATTCAAAACCTTTATGCCAAAACCTCCGGCTCCATGCTTCAAAACAACATAACCGGAAACATCAACATTGCCAATACCAACCTGTTTTTAACCTATATCGAAGCAGATAGTATTATAAATGAAGGAAGTTCTGAGCCGGGCGAAAAAATGAATGTTTCTCTGGCTGTTTATGATTTATCCGCTCAACTTTCGGGCGCCTGGATGAAAGACAGCATTAATGGCGATTTAAGAATAGATCGCTCCGGCATAACATTTAATTATAATGGTGAAAAATATCTTGACAACGCCTCGGTACAAATTCAGCTTCCGGTTACAGGCGACTTGAAAGGGATGAAATTTACAACACTTGGAGCCTCGGCCAACATAAACAGTTTGTTTTTGAACCTAAGTGGTACCTTTATAAACAATTCGCTCAACCAACAAATTTATACCGATTTAAGTTACCATTTTAATCAGTGGCCGGTTAAAACCATTATGGAGCAGGTTCCTCCATCCTATCAATCCTATATAAGTAATATCGATGCCGACGGCCTGTTATCATCAAACGGAAAAATTACTGGTGTTTACAGTCCAACATCAATGCCGCTCATGGATATTAATTTAACCTGGGAGAATGGCGCGCTGAAGTATCAGGAATTCCCTATTCCATTGCACAAAATAAATACAGATGTAAGAATTTATACCGACTTAAAAGACAATGCCAAATCATTTATACAAATTAACCAACTGAGTGCCAATACGCCCCAATCGACATTGAGCACAACTGGTAGTGTTACAAACCTGTTTGGCGATATTTTTGTAAATCTGAACAGCACAGCAAATCTTACGCTCGATGAATTTAACCCTGTATTACCTTCTGATTTGAAAGTGAATATGATAGGAAAGGCACAGGGGAAAATTAAATCGGCTTTCTCGTTGTCGCAAATCCAGAAAATGGAGCTCGATAAAATAAAACTGAGCGGAAACATATCGGTTACAAATCTGGATTTAACATACGACAGTCTTTGGGTAAAAACCGACTTGTCGAAGATTGACCTGTCGCTGCCCAACCACTATGCCGCTTCGCCAAAAACAAAATTTGCCTTTGCCAAAATCATCGCGAATCAACTGGAAGCCGGTAAAATTAACAGTTACGGGGCATTTCTTAAAAATGCCGACATCTCGCTTGAAACATCGGATGCCCGCGATACCACCAGAATTCCCGACTTAATATGTGCTTTTAAAATGGACAGCCTCCATGCTGTTATGGACACCATCTCTTTGTCGGCTCAAAAACCAATCGGTAAAATTTCAATTGCTCCCGGTTATGGTCCCACTCAACCCAAAATTGAACTGAGCTATAAAAGTAATCAGTTAGAGGCAGCCATGGGGCATACCGTTGCTAACATTGAAAAACTTAGTATTGAAACCAATATTGTTAACGACAATTCGCAAAAAGATATATTTCTGCAATGGCTAACAAAAGGTTTTATCAACATGGATCATGGTTATATTGCTGCGCAAGAACTGAAATATCCAATTTTAATTCCTTCCATTAAAATGGATTTTGAGCCCGAAACTTTTAACATTCACGAAAGCAGCATGGTAATAAGCAATTCCGATTTCGAGTTAAAAGGAAAATTCAACAACATACTCTCTTATTTCAGGGGCGATTCACTGTTAAGGGGCGATTTCAGTTTTACTTCATCCCAAACCGATTTGTATCAACTCATGAATCTGACCAACGGGCTGGGTTATACCGAACCCGAAAACCAGCCTTCCGACCAGGGCCCTTACATGGTACCAAAAGGCGTGGATGTTTCTATTCTGACAAACATAAAAAATGCCAACTACCTCACCAGTAAAGCATCTGATATAAAAGGAACCGTAACCATTAAAGATGGAATACTGGTTTTGGATGAGCTTAAGTTTATTACACCGGCTGCACGCATACAATTAACAGCCATGTACCGTACCCCACGTAAAAACCATATTTATCTTGGGCTCGATTATCATATGCTGGATGTTGAAATTGCCGAACTACTGCAAATGATACCCGAAATTGACTCCCTAATGCCTATGCTACGCTCGTTTGGAGGCAAAGGCGAATTCCACATGGCCATTGAAACCTATATGGACTCCACCTATAATTTGAAGACATCAACACTGTTGGGTGCAGCATCTATTAGCGGTAAAGACCTGGTTTTAATGGATGGCGAAACTTTTAGTATAATGGCAAAAAAACTTCGCTTTAAGAAAAAAACCCAAAACAGAATAAAAAGCTTGTTTGCCGAGTTTACCATTTTCAGAGACGAAATTGATGTGTACCCGCTTTTGATTGAGATTGACAAATATGCCGCCATTGTGGGAGGTCGGCATAATACAGATATGACATTCGATTATTTTATTTCGGTAGTTGAATCACCTTTACCATTCAGACTCGGCTTAACCGTTAGCGGGAATATTGACAAGCTAAAATATCGCTTAGGAAAACCTAAATATGCCAAAAACTACCGCCCGGTTGAGCGTGGCGAAATAGCCAAAAAACAATTGGAGTTACGCAACATAATTCGCGAGGCCTTAACCCGAAAAGTGAAGGATTAGTATTATTATAAAAATATAAAAGATAATCATACTTTTGTACCTTATTAATAATAAACCAGACCTTATGGCAGAGATAAGCCAAAATAAAGCCGAAGATTTTGTTATCCTGTTAAACAGCGAAAGTATGGGCTCAGGAAACGATGAACTGGGAAAAATTCTTCTTCGGAGTTTTTTAAATTCATTAATAAAACAAGAGCAGCTCCCTACACACATCATTCTGTATAACACTGGTGTTTTACTGGCCATTAACGAAACCGATACTGCCAACTCGCTTAATGAATTGGAGCAATTGGGTGTTGAAGTCATTTTATGTGGTACCTGCTGCGATTTTTTCCAGATAAAAGATAAAATTAAAGCCGGGTATGTCAGCAATATGATGCACATTTCTTCCACACTGATTAAAGCTGCCAAGGTAATAGTGCCATGAACCGGTATTTCGATAATGCCAGCACATCTTTTCCAAAACCTCCACAGGTTGCCAGTGAAATATCGCGTTATTTAACTGAAATTGGCGGAACTTACGGTCGTTCGGCCTATACGCGTGTTTTTGAAACCACCCGTTTGGTTGAGTCTTGTCGTGATAAACTGGCCCTTTTGTTTGGAACCAATAAACCCGAAAACATCAGCTTCTGCGCCAATGCCACAATTGCCATTAATACCATTTTAAAAGGAATCAATTTAAAGAAGAATAAAATTTTCATTACGCCATTGGAGCACAATGCTGTAATGAGACCATTAACAGTGTTGCAAAAAAACAGACAGATAACTATTGAAGTACTTCCTGCACATGCCGACGGATCTATTAATTTGGAGAAATTCTGCCAGTTAAACTTAACAGAAGCCGACCTGATAGTAATTAACCATCAAAGCAACGTGAGTGGTGTTATTCAGCCAATAGCTGAAATTGCCAAATATGCTCAAAGTGTACCTGTTTTGGTAGATGGAAGTCAATCAGCAGGTTATCTGCCCATAAAAATTGATGAGTGGGGAATTGATTACTTCGTTTTTACCGGTCATAAAGGATTGCTTGGCCCTACCGGAGCAGGAGGCTTTTTTGCCAGGTATCCTGAAAATTTGCAAACTATGCTGGAAGGCGGAACTGGCAGTAGTTCCGACAGTTTTGATATGCCCGATTTTATGCCCGATAAATTTCAGGCCGGAACCCCCAACATAGTAGGAATAATTGGTTTATTGTCTGCCATTGATAACCCCCCGGAATCAAAAATCACTCATGATAATATTATTAATTTTAAAAATGAGATTTCCCGAATAGATGGTTATCAGGTTGTTTGTGCCGACCATGGCAACCACCAAGGGGCACTTTTCTCATTGGTGCATAAAATAGCCACGGCCTCCCAAATTGCAGGAGAATTGTTTAACAAATTTGGCATTGAAGTGCGTTCAGGCCTACATTGTGCTCCTGCTGCTCACAGGTTTTATGGCACCTTTCCACAAGGTACAGTAAGGCTATCCTTCTCTCCTTATCACACCATTAACGATTTAAATTATTTATTATCAGCATTAAAGGATTTAACAAATCATATTTGAATGCCAACCACCATCATCACGTTTGAGTCTGCCAGAATGGTTATAAAAGCTGATACATTGCTTCGCCAGCAAAATGTTTATTGCAAAATAATTCCAGTGCCCGAACACATTTCATCGGAATGTGGCATGTGCATTGAAACCAATATAGGTAACCACGAACTAATTTGTAATTTGCTTTCTCAACAACAGATAAAGCACACCATTACCGTTTTGCAATCAACATAAACAGCGGAAATTCCTGCTTTATTCCCTGTTCGTTTTCCCGAACAATTGAATGGCATTCACTATATGAAACTTCGGTAAAGCCCAATTTATTCAACTTTTGAGCCAATAACTCAGGATTAAACCCATTGTGACCGGTAAAATCGTCACCATGAAAAGAGCCATCCTCGGAGTATAAATCCGTTAATATCAAATAGCCCCCAACATTAATCATTTTTGAAAACCGGCTAAGCACCTCATCAATTTTCTGAACATGGTGCATCACCAACAGGTTATAAATAATATCAAATTTTTCGCCGATATACACTGATTCTTCCAAATTAAACAGCATTGGTTTCAAATGCTTCAAATCTGCCTCTGCCACCTTTTCTTCCATCACTTTAACCATCTCTGCCGACGAATCCATCATCACTATCTCCGAAAAATGGTTACTCAATATGAAACTCAGAATGCCAGTTCCTGCTCCATATTCCAAAACCCGAAATCCGAGGTTTATTGGCACTGCTTTTAATATTTCGTCAGCTATAATTTGTGAACGTTCAAACCTTTCAGGCTTTAAATCCCATTGCCGGGCAACTATATCGAAATGATTCATATTAAACTGTTTTAAAAGATATTACACCACAATAAATCTCAATAATTTTCACAATTACCTTATAATAGCGATTAAAAGGCAGTGTATTTTTCACAAACTATTGTAATTTAGAAGGATAAAATTAAACTAAAAACACCTTAACAATGAAACAAATAGTAATATTATTATTGGGTTATTGCATTCACACCTGCATTACAGCCCAAACATATCCTTTTCAGAACACCCGGCTTAGCGATGAAAAACGCATCGACAATCTGATTTCGTTACTAACCCTTGAAGAAAAAATCAACTGTCTATCAACCAGACCGTCCATTCCCCGACTCGGCATTCAGGGTACCAGAATTGTGGAAGGATTACACGGATTGGCTCTGAGTGGACCAGCTAACTGGGCCGTCAGAGGCAAAGGGGAAGCTCCAACCACTACTTTCCCTCAGGCTTATGGTTTGGCTCAAACCTGGGATGTTGACCTTATTGAACGCCTGGCAACTTGGCAGGCGGACGAATGCCGGTATTTAGCCCAAAGTCCAAAATATCAAAGTGCCGGCTTAATTGTTCTTGCACCCAATGCCGATTTAGGTCGTGATATCCGTTGGGGACGTACAGAAGAATGCTATGGTGAAGATGCCTTTTTAGCCGGAGCTTTAACTGTATCATTTGTAAAAGGTTTGCAGGGCAACCATCCCAAATACTGGAAAACGGCCTCATTAATGAAACATTTCCTGGCCAATAGCAACGAAAATAACAGAACCATTAATTCATCCGACTTTGACGAACGTTTGTTCCGCGAATATTACGGCTATCCATTTTATAAAGGCATCACCGAGGGCGGTTCACGTGCCTATATGGCTGCATACAATCGCTATAACGGAATCCCCTGTACGGTACATCCGGTTTTAAAAGATGTAACAGTTAAAGAGTGGGGACAAAATGGAATTATTGCTACTGATGGTGGTGCATATCAATTACTTGTAACAGCACATAAATATTACCCTGATTTGGAAATAGCTGCCGCAGAGTGCCTTAAAGCAGGCATCAGCATGTTTCTCGACAATTATAAAGACCCCTTGAACGAAGCCATTAAAAAAGGGCTCATTGCTGAAAAAGATATTGACCAGGCCATACGTGGAACCCTGAGAGTAATGCTCAAACTCGGATTGCTCGATAAATCAGACCAAAATCCTTACAGCAAAATGGGAATTGCTGATACTATTGATTTATGGACAAAGCCCGAAGCCCACCAGCTGGCTCGCGAAGCAACTTATAAATCGGTCGTTCTGCTCAAAAATGAAAACAACATCCTCCCCATTAAAAAAGATGAGATAAAAAAAATAGCGGTTATCGGTCCTCGGGCCAATCAGGTAATCTCCGATTGGTATGCCGGAAAACCGCCATATGCCGTAACAGCGCTTCAAGGTATTAAAAATGCAGTTGGCAGCGATGTGGAAATATTATTTGCTGAAAGCAACAAGGCCGATTCGGCAGTAATTGCAGCCCGCGAAGCCGACTTGGCAATAGTTTGCATTGGTAATCATCCAGTTAGTTATAATCTTCCATGGGGAGTGAATTATGTTTACAGCGATGGCCGCGAAGATGTTGACCGTCAGTCCATTTCATTGGAGCAGGAAGATTTGGCCAAATTGGTTTATAAAGCCAATCACAACACTATTTTGGTGTTGATATCAAGTTTTCCGTATGCCATTAACTGGAGTAATGAAAATTTGCCGGCAATTGTTCACATTACCCAATCGAGCCAGGAGCTTGGAAACGGTTTGGCCGATGTATTGTTTGGAAAAGTGAGTCCTGCAGGGCGACTGGTACAAACCTGGTCGGCCTCCATTGACCAGCTGCCCCCAATTTTGGAATATAATATCCGGAATGGCCGCACTTATATGTACAACACCCAAAAACCACTGTATCCTTTTGGTTATGGATTAACCTATACTTCCTTTGAGTATTCCAATTTAAAAATTGGCAAAAATATAATTAAAGATAAGGAAACTGTTCAGGTTACGTTTAGTTTAACTAATACCGGTGATTATAGCAGTGATGAAGTTGTGCAATTATATGTTGGTTTTCCCGAATCGAAAATTGAAAGGCCTGCTATTGCTTTAAAAGGTTTCAAGCGCGTTCATGTACCCAAAGGTCAAAGTGTTGAAGTTTCCATTCCAATTAAGGCCGAAGACCTAAAGTACTGGGACTTAGCCAAACATAGTTTTGTACTCGAAAAGGGAAATGTTGAGTTCTTTATTGGCTCATCTTCGGTTGAACCAAAACTTAAAGGATTTATTCGGGCAGAGTAAATCTTTGATTGGGGCAAACCAGAAACTCAAACAAATTTGATTCATCATTATTGAATTAGTTTTCAGTAGGACTTAAACTAAGAAGCTGTTTAAAAATTTAATCTTAAAAATCTTTAGACATAAGACTTATAG
>CAZFTD010000138.1:0-9752 GCA_964521525.1 uncultured Marinilabiliaceae bacterium
CAGAGTAAAGGCTGTTGGTGAAAATATTACTGATTCCAAATGGGTAAGTGCAACTTTTAAAACTGATGCTGAACAAATCTTTTATAATGTTAATCCTGAGGAAATTACTGCTTTTTCAGTGGTTTTAAGATGGCCTGCCGGAGAGGTAGCTACGTCAATTACTTTGAACCCTGGAAATGTTACCCATACTATAACACCTGCCGAAGTTGCTGCGGGTATGGCTGAAATAACAGGTTTGGCCAGTGAAACCAACTATACTGCAACGCTTTTGAATGGTACAAAAGTACGTGGAACTATTGCATTCCGTACCTTGGTAGATATTGGAGACGCCATTGCTGTTCATCCAGAGGATAATCTTAGAGCGGCTATCGATGCCGCTCAGGCTGGCGATGTTTTAGTATTATTCCCCGGAGAGTACGAAGTTGCTTATGGCGACATTGAAATCAACAAATCAATAACCATTAAAGGATTGTATCCGCACAATAAGCCAATTGTTTACAATAGGTTTGTGTTCTCTGCAGGCGTTGAAAATGTGACCTTCAGGGATTTGGATATGGCTGGTACTTATCGCACTGAACCAAAATTTGCACAAGCCTTCTTCTTTAATGCAGGAACTTATAACGTTAATTCATTCATTGTTGAAGGTTGTACTATAAGAGATTACAATCAGGCTCTTATTTATGGTGGTTCAGCAGTTATGAAGATTGAAACATTAACATTTAATAACTGTGTTGTTTCAAATATTGTTAATGACGGCGGCGATTTTATCGATTTCCGTTCAGGCCATGTAGTTAATCTGAATATCACCAATAGTACCTTTAACAAGGTTGCTGCAGCTCCTCGCGATTTTATCCGCTTAGATAATTCATCAGGCAGTTTCCCGGGGTCAACAAGTACTATAGTAATTGACCGTTGTACATTCTATGAAGTTTCAAATGGCAGAAGGATTCTTTATGTCAGGTTTGTGAATAATACCTCTACCATTTCCAATACCATTTTTGCTGGTGCAGAGGCTACCTATGGCGGTTACTATTCAAACCAGGCCGCAACAACACAACCTGTTTGCTCAAAGAATAATTATTTCAATGCTGCAAGTTTCCTGGGTGGTGTTACCAATGGAAAGTTTGATATTTCCGGAACGCATACCACTTTTAATCCCGGTTTTTTTAATGGTGCTAGCGGAAACTTTACAGTTACCAATGAGGAATTAAAAATTAATGGAATTGGAGACCCTCGTTGGTTGCAATAAAAATTTGATTTTAACCTTGTTAAGGGGCAAACCTATGGTTGCCCCTAACCAATTTTAATGGTTGGATATGAAGAAGATATGGTATTTTTTAATGGTGGTGACGATGGTGTTTGGCGCTTGTTCAAAAGATTCTGAAAAACCGGATTCGGATGATTCCGGATTGACAGAATTCCCAAAGCCCGATCGTTCCAAAATACCGTCTTTTCCTGAAGCTGAAGGGGGAGGAATGTACACCAAAGGGGGTGCCGAGGGAGCTGTTTACATTGTAACGTCTTTGGAAGACAACCTGGCTCCTGGAACTTTTCGGTGGGCTGTGGAAAGATTGGGTGCTCGTACCATTGTTTTTCAGGTATCGGGAACCATTGAGCTTCAATATCCACTTAATATTACCAACGGCAACCTGACTATTGCAGGACAAACAGCTCCGGGCGATGGAATTACTATCAGCAATTATCCGGTTTATATTGGTGCCAATAATGTAATTATCCGGTTTTTACGGTTTCGTTTGGGCGATGTAACCAATACTGAAGCCGATGCCATTTGGGGGCGTCGGCAAAAGGATATCATTATCGATCATTGTTCCATGAGCTGGAGTACCGATGAGTGTGCCTCTTTTTATGATAATGAGAATTTTACCATGCAATGGTGTCTCATTGCCGAAAGCCTTAATTTGTCGGTTCATGGCAAAGGCGCACACGGTTATGGCGGTTTATGGGGCGGTTTTAATGCTACTTTTCATCATAACCTTTTAGCACATCATGTGAGCCGCAATCCACGTTTTTATGGCATTCGCGATGGTATTACCCGCGAAAAGGCCGAAATGGTAAACAATGTGATATACAATTGGGGAAGTGACTCCAGTTATGGCGGCGAAGGGGGGCAATATAATATTGTGAATAATTATTATAAAGCCGGGCCCGGAACCAAGAAAAATCAAAACCGCATTTTTGATGCATATAAGGTTACTGATTATGGAAAGTTTTTCATTAAAGGGAATTATGTACATAATTATCCAAATGTAACTGCCGATAACTGGTTGGGCGTTAATCTTAAAAGTGGTGGAAATTTAAATGAGTTAAAGTCATTAACCCGGTTCGATATTACACCCATTAATGTTCAAAGTGCCGAAGATGCTTATCTTTTGGTTCTGGAACATGCCGGCGCAAGCTTATCGCGCGATGCTGTTGATACCCGTATAATATCAGAAGTTCAGAATGGCACTGCTACCTATGGCGGCGACTGGGGTAACAATCTCGGAATTATTGATACCCAGGCAACTGTTGGAGGTTGGCCGCTTTTGCAATCATTAACAGCGCCTTTGGATACCGATAAAGACGGTATGCCCGATGCGTGGGAATTGGCAAACGGCCTCGACCCCAACGATGCTACTGATGGGAAAAAATATAATTTAAGCCCCCAGTACACAAATCTTGAAGTTTATTTAAACTCCCTTGTGAGCAGTAAGATAAACTTCGGGAAATAACTCAGTAACTGTTTAAAATTTTATGTTGAAATTTTTATTAAGATGATTAGATTTAAGATGATTAGATGGATAGATAAGTCTGGACAGATGCTAAAACATCTATAAAAACTTACAAATCTTCTCTATCCATCTTACATCTTAATATCTTATATCTAAATTTAAAAAGTTACTAAGTAACCAAACCTTAACATAAAAACTAACTAAACCCAATTTTCACCTTTTGAAACTAATAAGTATGCGTAAAATAACTTTAGCTCTATTAATAGTGATGGTTTTGGTAGCCTGTGGTTCAGGCGACAGCGCATCACGTAAAAACGAAAAATGGTCGGTTCGCATGGCCAATACGGTAATTGAAAGATATGATAGCCTCATTAACTATCTGGGTAAAAAGAACCTTAAATGGCAATACGACATAGCATTTGTTGGTCAGGCCATTGATAAACTTGGCGATGTGGATCCAAAGTATTCCAGGTATATGGAAACTTATGTGGATTATTTTGTGCGCGAAGATGGCACTGTAAAGAACTATAGGATAGAGGAGTATAATATCGACCGCATTAATCCGGCTAAAAATATCATAACACTTTACAAACGTACAGGAGAGAAAAAATACCGCGATGCCATTGAGCTTCATGTAAAGCAAATGGAAACGCACCCAAAAACCGAATCGGGAGGCTTTTGGCATAAACAAATCTATCCATACCAGATTTGGCTCGATGGACTTTACATGGCATCTCCTTTCCTGGCCCAGTATGCCAAAGAATTTAATGCACCCCAATGGTTCGATGTTGTTGCCCACGAAATTAAACTGGTGTACGAGAAAACCCGCGACGAAAAAACCGGATTATTGTATCACGCCTGGGACGAAAGCAAAGAGCAACGTTGGGCCGATAAGGAAACTGGCCGCTCGCCGCACTTCTGGAGCCGTGCCATGGGTTGGTATATGATGGCCATTGTGGATGTTTTGGATTTTATGCCCAAAGATCATCCCGAACGCGAAAATATCATTAAAATTTTCAATCAAACAGCTGAAGCTTTGGTAAATGTCAGAGACCCACAAACAGGTTTGTGGTTTCAGGTACTCGACCATGTTGGCGTGGAAGGGAATTATGCTGAAGGTTCAGGCTCTGCCATGTTCACCTATGCATTTGCAAAAGGAGCCAAACAAGGCTATCTCGACCAAAAGTATCTGGCTATTGCCAACGATGCGTTTGATTCTATATTGAAACATCTCATTGTGGAAGATGCCGACGGTCATATTACCATGAAACATATTTGTGGAGCTTGTGGTTTGGGCGGCAATCCTTATCGCGATGGCTCTTATGAGTATTACATTAGTGAAACACAGGTTGATAATGATCCAAAAGGTGTAGCGCCATTTATTCTGGCTGCACTAGAACTGGATAGATAAGAAAAAAGGAGAATTCCTGATAAAATATAAACAGATGAAGAATTTGGTGTTTTGTTTATTGTTTATTTTTTCTGGTGTGGTTGGAAGGAGTCAGGAGTGCGGGCACATGAATAATGTGCCTGCTTTCCCTGGCGCCGAAGGCGCCGGAAAATATACCGTGGGTGGACGCGGAGGTCAGGTTTATGTGGTTACCAATTTAAACGATAAAGGCGAAGGAAGCCTGAGAAAGGGAATTCAAAGAAAAGGTGCCCGTACCATTGTGTTTGCTGTTTCGGGAACCATCAACCTTGAAACACCATTAACCATTAACAACGATAGCATTACCATTGCTGGTCAAAGTGCACCAGGTAAAGGCATTTGTCTTTCCGGCCATGGTTTAAAAGTGAGTGCCAGCGAGGTAATTATCCGCTATATAAGGGTGCGTCCGGGCGATGAATTTCCCATTGAGCAGGATGCCATTACAGGCATGGGTAATAAAAACATTATTATCGACCATTGCAGCTTTAGCTGGGGAACCGATGAGGCTTGTTCGTTTTACAAAAACGAAAATTTAACCATTCAGTGGTGCATCATGAGCGAAAGCCTTAACATGAGTCACCACTTTAAAGGCGAGCATGGTTATGGTGGAATATGGGGAGGAAACAAAGCTACTTTCTACCATAACCTGCTGGCTCATCATACTAGTCGTAACCCACGTTTTCAGGGTAGTAGAGGTTTAACTACCGGCGAGGAGGAACTTACTGAGATGGTAAATAATGTTATATACAACTGGCGCTCCAAGGCCAGCTATGGTGGCGAAAATGGGAAATATAACATCATTGGTAATTATTACAAACCTGGCCCTGCCACTGTTTCAAAAGAACGTGTTTTGTTTCTGGAACCATATAAACCCTTAGGTAAATTCTATTTATCGGGAAATATTTTGGAAGGCGCTCCGGCGGTGAATAAGAAAAACCAAAAAGGAATAAACCCTAAAAATGGAGATTTAAAGGAAATTGTAGCGAGCAGTCCGTTTACAGTGTCGGCCATTAAAGCCTATTCAGCACAGGATGCCTTTAATGCAGTTATTAACAATGCCGGTGCCAGTTTATATCGCGATGAGGTTGACCGCAGGATACTTAATGAAGTGCGAACAGGAACTGCAACTTATGGAGATAATGGAATTATCAACAGCCAAAAAGATGTTGGCGGCTGGCCCGATTTATCGGGTGGCATAGCTCCATCAGATGCCGATGGTGATGGAATGCCCGATGAATGGGAAATTGAAAATGGTCTGGATCCAAATAATTCTAACGATCACCGTGGTTATAACCTGCATCAACAATACACAAATCTTGAAATGTATTTAAATGGCATTATCGCCAAATAATTAACCCATGAGGATTCATTATAGCCTTAAAACCATTAGTTTAGTGCTGCTCATTTTTTTTATTGGCTGCACAAACAAAAGTCAAAACGCTACGAATCAATTTGATTCAAAAGAGGCTATTCTGGCTCGTATTATTCCTCCTGTTTTTAATGATAAGGTTTTCTTAATCACTGCTTTTGTTAATGGAGGTGATTCAGCTACTAATTGGAAACCTGCGTTTGATAAAGCTATGGCCGCATCAAAAGAATCGGGTGGAGGGCGTATTGTTGTGCCAGCGGGTGATTATTTTCTCGATGGTCCCATTCATTTTGTAAGCAATACCGAACTTCATCTGGCCGAGGGTGCAGTTTTAAAATTCAGTAGCGAGCCCTCATCTTATTTACCTGTAGTGCCCACCAGCTGGGAAGGAACGTTGCTCTATAATTACAGTCCTTTTATTTATGCCTATCAGTGCAAGAATATTGCTATTACCGGCAAGGGTGTTATTGATGGAGAAGCTTCTGAAACATGGCAAAAATGGCGCGATATTCAACGCGACGATCAAGTATTGTCGCGAAAAATGAACAATGAGCAGGTTCCGGGTGAGGAGCGGATTTTTGGCGAAGGCCATTATTTGCGTCCGCATCTGATTCAGTTTTACGATTGCAAAAACATCCTCATTGAAGATATAAAAATTGAAGATTCGCCATTTTGGTGCATCCACCTTTTGATGTGTCAAAATGCCACCGTGCGGGGCGTTAAATTCGATGCACAGAATAAAAACAACGATGGCATTGATCCCGAATATTCAGAAGATATTCTTATAGAGAATGTGGTGTTTAATAATGCCGACGACAATGTAGCCATTAAAGCCGGACGCGATCTGGAGGGACGCACCATCGGGCGAAGCACCAAAAACATTATTGTGCGAAATTGCAAATTGTTGGGCTTACACGGTATTGTTATTGGAAGCGAGATGGCTGCCGGGGTGCACAATGTGTTTGTCGAAAATTGCGAAGCCATTGGTTATCTGAAACGTGGGCTGTACATCAAATCAAATCCCGATCGGGGCGGCGAAATATCCAACATATTCTTCAAAAACGTGAAACTCGATAAGGTGGAAGATGCCTTTTTTATCACTTCCTTTTATCATCAGGAGGGCAAAGGGCATGTAACACATATTCATAATGTTTTTGTTGAAGATGTCTATTGTAGCGAAGCTACTGCCGGCGGTATCGTTATTCATGGTTTCCCCGAAAAGAAGGTGCACAATATCCATTTTACCAATGTTACCATCGAAAAGGCTCAAATAGCATTTGATTTGCAGGAAGCCCGTAACATCATTATGGAAGATGTTTCAATTGGTGGGCAAGCCGGGCCACCATCGTGGGCGCAATAATTGTTTAGGAGATTCCTGAAAGTTAGCAAGAGGCCGTCTAAAAAGTTATCAAACTCAATCTTTTTTCTTTGTGCTCCTTTGTGTGTACTTTGTTTTCCTTTGTGGTTCAATTATTAAGTTTTACCACAAAGAACTCAAAGGTTATCACAAAGTCGCACTAAGAATTTTTTAGACAGCCTTTTACTGATAAAAATATTACCTCAATAAAATAACCAGAATCAAACCAACTTTCTACCACTTTACTTCATCCAGTTTCAGTGCTGCTTTTGAGAGTTTATCTTTAAACCAGGCTTCACTCGAAAAGTTGGTATCCTGCAATTCCCAGCCTGCAAAGAAAGCGTATCGGGCGGGGGTGTTATCATCCAGTTTAATGGCTGCCAAATGGGTTTGAATAATACCTTCGCCAGATGCTGGTGCTTCTTTGTATTCAACAAATTGCGAAGCAGGTACCAGCAATCCCAAACCGAGTATCTCACCATCAAAAGCCTGATTGCCATGTGTCCCCGAAATTTTCAAACCCGCAGTTTCCATTTGAAATGCCGGTAAATTGTGCATGTCAACAATACCGGTGTACAAAACTTCGTCGCCTTGTAAATTATCAACCCAAACTTCGCTGCGGTAAAAATGGTCGCCGGCATAAATAGATATACGGTGAACAATATTGTACAACCTATCACCAGCCGGAACATCGGTAAATGTGAGCTCGAACATAGCTCTTACCGGACCTTCGGTTATAAAGCGATAAGTTCCTGATTCAGCCTGACCAACCCGGTATAGCCCTTCTCCAAAACCAATGGCAATAGCCCCGGCACCCAACGAGTTTCCTACCTTTAAAATATCCATCCCCCAGCTATCTAAAACATGGTAATTTTGTCCGCGAATGCCGGCACTGTCGAGCACCATTTCGGTTGTTGTTTTACCAAAAATATCCATGCCATTGCGGGCATCGTAATAATTTCGAAAGCCTACCAGGTCGTTTTCCCAGGCGGGGCCTTCCATTTGAAAAACTGCTGAAATGGTAGGACTATCGGTGCTTTTTAATCGCAATTCTGATTCAACTTCGTTATACGGGTCATTTTTATAACCAAAGCGAATGTTGGTTTTTTTGGCAAATTCAGGCATTTCGGAGGCCGAAACAGCTTTAAACGAGAATATTAATGTCTGGTTTTCTTCAAAATCGGCCATAAAGGCAATTTCGTCCCAAACGCCATCACCGTCTATATCATCGCATTGCGAAATAGCAACCCTGCCTTTATTGTCGGTAACCAAAATTTTCGATTCAGCCGTTATAATACCTTGAATTAAGGGTTCTACTGTTTCGCGGTCAAGGACAAAAGCTTTGCCTTTAACAGGTTCGTTAAACGGATTTTTAGCTTCAAACCCTTGAAAACCGGGCTTTGAGCATGCAGTTAGCATAAAAACTGCAGCATAAATAAACAATACTCTTTTTAATTGCATAGTTTATTGGTTTAGATGAAAAAATACTCAAATTAAATGGTAAACCAGAGACATTTAACAAACAAGAAGGGCGAAACATTTGAATCATAATTTATTCACAAATAGCTTCGCCCATAGAGTTGTTATAGGTCATTTTCTCCTTTTACGTAGCCGAAGTTGGCAAGAATGCCACCATCCACATATAGAATGTGTCCGTTAACAAAGTCGCTGGCTTTTGACGCCAGAAAAAGTGCAGCATTTCCAACATCTTCTGGTTCACCCCAGCGACCGGCAGGTGTACGGGTCATAACCAAATCGTTAAACGGATGGTTTCCTTCGCGAATGGGGGCTGTTTGGGCCGTGGCAATGTAACCGGGGCCTATTCCATTAATCTGAAGGTTGTATTTGGCCCATTCGCAGGTCATATTGGCAGTTAACAGTTTTAAACCACCTTTGGCAGCAGCATAGGCCGAAACTGAGTTACGTCCGTAAACACTCATCATCGAACACATGTTGATGATTTTACCGGCACGTTTTTCAATCATTTTTGGTGCTACCCGTTTGGCCACAATTAATGGGGCAATCAGGTCAACATCAATCACTTGTTTAAAGTCGGCAAGCGGCATGTCTAAAATAGGAATACGTTTAATAATGCCGGCATTGTTGATGAGAATATCCACACTGCCAACCTCTTTCTCAATTTGAGAAATTCCCTTGTCCACATCTGCTTCGTTGGTAACATCAAACACCAATGTGTAAACATCAATTCCATCCTGAGCATACTCTTCTTTGCAGGCATCCAAACGTTCCTGCGAAAGGTCGTTAACACATATTTTGGCACCGGCTTTACCCAGTACTTTGCCAATGGCCATGCCAATACCGTGGGTTCCACCGGTAATAAGTGCCACTTTGCCACTTAAATCGAATAATTCATTTATAATCATAATTCCAGTATTTAATCGTTTAAAAATTCTTTTCGTAATGGTGTAAAGCAGTCAATAATTCGTACATGACCGGTTAATCGTTGAATAGAGTGCTGCACATTGGAGGGCATGGCAAACATATCTCCTTTTTTCAGGTGTACGGGTTCTTTACCATCCGAAAACAGCATAACCTCGCCTTCTGCCATAAACGAAACCTGCTCATGTACATGATGGTGCAACGGGTCGGGCTGATGGGTTGGGCCATCATAAAAATCGGCAACCACCAGCATCAGATTTTCAGTATAGATAATACGTCTTTCAAAACCTTCGGCAACCTGAGTTACCGGTGCTTCATGGTATTTTTCCCAAAAACCGGTCAGCATAATTATTTAAGTTCGGATGGTTTACGTGTGTCCATGTCGCCATAGTCGAGGTTTTCGCCAGCCATACCCCAAATAAATGTGTAATTGGAAGTACCGGCAGCACTATGAATGCTCCACGA
>CAZFTD010000139.1:0-9722 GCA_964521525.1 uncultured Marinilabiliaceae bacterium
AAGGGCGAGACATCCTATGCGGAAAAAGAGATTCAGGATATACAGCAGCGTATTGAAAACTTTGATATGCTGGCTCAGCAAAACCTGAATAAAAAGCAGCAGGATATGTATCAACCTATTCTGGAAAAAATCCAAAAAGCCATTGATGAAGTGGGTACTGAGAAAGGTTTGATTTACATTTTTGACATCAGCTCGCAGGTGGTATTGTATCACTCATCTGCAAGTCTTGATTGTGAACCTTTGGTTAGGGCTAAACTGGTGAAATAAACCGGTTCATAAATATTACAAAAAAAAGGATGATGCTTAGGTATCATCCTTTTTTGTTAATTTAGCATTACATTGAATTTGCCTTAATATGAGTAACGCAGGGCCAATCGCAGTTTTCGACTCCGGATATGGAGGGTTAACAGTATTATCGGAATTACAAAATGAGTTTCCCGGGTATGACTTTATTTACTTGGGCGACAATGCCCGTTCGCCCTATGGAGGTCGCTCGTTTGATATTGTATACCGATATACACTGGAAGCGGTGGAAAAACTATTCAGCATGGGTTCGCATCTGGTTATTTTGGCCTGCAATACCGCTTCTGCCAAAGCGCTGCGAACCATTCAGCAAAAAAATCTGCCAATTATTGACCCAAACCGACGGGTTCTGGGTGTAATCCGTCCCAGCGTTGAAGTTACAGGTAGTCTTACCACTACCGGTTTTGTTGGGATTTTAGGAACTGTTGGAACTGTGCTGTCTAATTCGTATCCCATGGAGTTGGCTAAGCTTTTTCCGGAAATTAGGGTGGAGCAGGAGGCTTGTCCCATGTGGGTTCCTTTGGTAGAGAATGAGGAACATTTAACCAAAGGTGCGGCTTACTTTGTAAAGAAGAATTTGGATAATCTTTTTTCGCGCCAGCCCCTTATTGATACGCTTATTTTAGGCTGCACCCATTACCCATTATTACTGCCAGTAATTGAAAAATTTGTTCCTTTGGGAGTTAAAATTGTTAGCCAGGGTGCTATTGTAGCTGCCAGTTTGCGTAATTATTTAAAAAGACATCCTGAAATGGATGTAAAATGCTCTAAAAACAACCAACATACTTACTATACCACCGAAGACCCATTAAAATTTAGCAATGCAGCTTCTTTGTTTTTAGGTAAAAAGGTTGAGGCCTTACCAATTGTACTTGGTCGTTAGTTCCTCGCTATTAGCTGCCAGAAGCTAAGAACTAGGAGCTAAGAGCTAGGATCTCATTCTTCCTTATACCATCCGGCGTACATCAAATAGTTATTGGCAATTTTATTAATCATTTCAGCCGTTTGCCGGGGCTCAATATCTTTAACTTTTTTTGCTGGAACTCCTGCATAAACACTGTTGGGTTCTACTATGGTTCCGGTTAATACCAGCGAATTGGCAGCAATTATTGAATTGGAGCCAATAACGGCATGGTCGAGAATAGTGGCACCTATTCCAATTAAAACATTATCTTCAATTTTTGCACCGTGTATGGTAACATTATGGCCAACCGAAACATTGTTGCCAATTTCGACAACCGATTTTTGATAGAGCGTATGGAGTACTGTTCCATCCTGAATGTTTACCTTATTGCCAATGCGAATAGAGTTGACATCACCCCTTAATACAGCGTTGTACCAAATGCTGCAATCATCTCCAATAATAACATCTCCAATGATGGTTGCATTCTCGGCCAGAAAAACATTATTTCCAAAAACGGGAGTAAATCCCCTTATAGATTTTATGAGTGCCATTTTTATAAATTTAGTCTGCAAAGTTAGTAACTACAACGTAACAAATCGCCATTTAAATGGTTTGGATTATTCATAAAATTGTATTACAACCTGATGTTTACTTTTGTTATTTCCCGATTAATCAGGTAAATTAGCAGACCTTTTTAAAGCCTTTTATCTGTGCTGTAAGTTGTACTGCACAGATAATTAGTAAAATGAATAAATAAAGCTATGGGAAAAAGTTCAAAAGTAATTGAAGTTGATAAATTAGTTGTCAGGTTTTCAGGAGACTCTGGCGATGGTATGCAGTTAACAGGTACATTGTTTTCACATACCTCTGCCATTTATGGAAACGACATTTCAACCTTCCCCGATTTTCCGGCCGATATTAGGGCTCCACAGGGAACCATTGGCGGTGTGTCAGGATTTCAGGTACATTTTGGTCACTCAGGCGTATTAACTCCGGGTGATTATACTGATGTGCTGGTGGCCATGAATCCAGCTGCGCTTAAAGCCAATGCTAAATGGATGAAGCCAGGTGGAACCATCATCTTTGATGTTGATAGTTTTGATGAAAAGAATCTTCAGAAAGCAGGCTATAAAACCAACGACCCTATTCTTGAAGATAAGCTGGAAGGTTTTAACATTATAAAGGCTCCAATTACTACTCTAACCCGCGAAAGCGTTAAAGGCATCGACATAGATAATAAAAGCATACTCCGAAGTAAGAATATGTATGCATTAGGTCTTGTTTATTGGTTATTTAACAGGCCTTTACATCATACTGAGGATTTTATAAGGAACAAATTTGCCCGTAAGCCTGAAATTATGGAGGCAAACCTGCGTGTATTGCAGGCTGGTTACGATTATGGTAATATTATTCAGGCGGTTACACCTTCATATCACATATCACCCGCCGAAGTTCGTAAAGGTATTTATCGCAACCTGAATGGCAATAAGGCCACTGCCTGGGGTTTTTTGTATGCAGCAGAGAAAGCTGGCCTTCAATTGTTTTTAGGCTCGTATCCCATAACTCCGGCCACTGAAATTCTTCAGGAACTTTCGGCTCGTAAAGATTTGGGCGTTAAAGTGTTTCAGGCTGAAGACGAGATTGCCGGTATTTGTACGGCCATTGGTGCCAGTTTCTCAGGGAGTTTAGGTATTACATCAACCTCGGGACCTGGTTTGGCATTAAAAACCGAAGCCATGGGTCTGGCTGTTATGGCTGAAATTCCTTTGGTAATTGTAAACGTTCAGCGGGGTGGCCCATCTACCGGGTTGCCAACCAAGACCGAACAGGCCGATTTGTTGCAAGCCCTTTTTGGGCGCAACGGTGAGAGTCCGTTAGTTGTTATGGCGGCCAGTACACCGGTAAATTGTTTCGATTATGCCTATTATGCCTCTAAAATAGCAGTAGAGCATATGATTCCGGTTATATTGCTGACCGATGGCTTTTTGGCCAACGGAACACAGCAATGGAGAGTGCCCGACGAGGGAGATTTTCCGGATATCATCATACCAAAAACAAATCAAAAACCCGGTGAGTTTAAAACTTATCAGCGTGATTCTGAGAAACTGAACCGCGATTGGGTATTCCCGGGAACTGCCGGTTATGAGCACAGGATTGGTGGTTTGGAGAAAGATGCTGTTACCGGATGTGTATCGCACGATGGACTGAATCACCAGAAAATGGTTGAGATAAGGCAAGAGAAGCTGGAAAGAATAGCCAATTATATTCCAAAACTTGAAGTTGTTGGCGACGAAAATGCCGATCTGTTGGTGGTTGGATGGGGTGGAACCTATGGTCATCTGTTTTCGGCTGTGGAAGAGTTAAATGCAGAAGGCACTAAAGTGGCTTTGGCTCATTTCAATTATATTAATCCACTTCCTGCTAATACTGCCGATGTTTTAAAGCGTTTCAAAAAAATAGTGGTTTGTGAATTGAACCTTGGACAGTTTGCCGGATATTTGAGAATGAAGCATCCTCAGTATCATTACCATCAGTACAATAAGGTACAGGGACAACCGTTTACCATACATGAACTGAAGGAAGCTTTTCTGGATCTTATTTAATTTGTGATTACCAGATTTAATTTAAATCATTGTTCGATTATTAAATATCCCAATCATGGAAACAGATTTAAAACTATCATATACCGATTTTAAAAGCGATCAGAATGTGCGTTGGTGTCCGGGTTGTGGCGACCATGCAATTTTAAATACCGTTCAGAAGGCCATGGCTGAATTGGGCCTTAAAAAGGAAGAAGTAGCCGTAATTTCAGGAATTGGCTGTTCATCGCGCTTTACTTACTATATGAGCACCTATGGATTTCATACCATTCATGGACGTGGATCGGCCATAGCATCAGGTGTTAAGACTGCCAATCCACGATTGAAAGTATGGCAGGTTACAGGCGATGGTGATGCGCTGGCCATTGGTGGAAACCACTTTATACATAGTGTACGGCGTAATATCGACATCAATGTTCTGCTGTTTAACAACCAGATTTATGGTTTAACAAAAGGACAATATTCTCCCACTTCGAAAAGAGGATTTATTTCTAAAACCTCACCCTTTGGAACCATTGAGCATCCATTCCGCCCGGGCGAGTTAACTATTGGTGCACGGGGACATTTCTTTGCCCGTACCATCGACCGAGAACTGAAACTTTGTGTGGATGTGTTTAAAGAAGGCGCTTTGTTCGAAGGGACATCGGTTATTGAAATTTTGCAGAACTGTGTTATTTACAACGATCGTGTTCACGATGAAATTACCGACAAACAGTTTAAAGACGACCGTACCATTGTTTTGGAGCAAGGAAAACCCATGATTTTTGGTAAGAACCGTGATAAAGGACTTGTGTTGGATGGTATTAAACTTAAAGTAGTTACCATTGGCGAAAATGGGATAACTGAAAAGGATTTATTAGTGCACGATGCCGAATGTGAAGACAACACCATGCATCTGAAGCTGGCTAATATGGAATATCCCGAGTATCCTGTGGCACTTGGTGTTATTCGTAAAGTAAAAGCTCATGTTTACGATCAGGCTATGGAAGCTCAGATAGCTGAAATTCAAAAAGGTAGTAAGATAAAAACCTTTCTCGATTTGGCCAAAGAAGGAGATGTATGGGAGGTGAAATAGAGTAAAACACCTCATGTCAACGGTTTTAGAGTTGTGAAATTGTGTTTTTTGTGCAATTGCAGTTGTTGTTCAGATGGGCATATATAGAAGGTTATTATCACTTTTTCTGGTGTTAATGGTATGGGGGGGAACTAAGGCACAGGTTGCTCCACCACGCTTGATACTTTTTTTAATTGTTGATGAACTCGATAACGACCAGTTGTTGATATTACAATCATCGCTAACCGATAAAGGACTCAACAGGCTATCGCGCGAAGGGTTTCGGTTTATGTCGGTTGTGTCGCACGATTTTTCAGCATATCCGGGAACACGACTTACATCATTGATGAGTGGCGTTACTCCTGCGGTGCATGGTGTTGTGGGTGAACAATGGATGGATCAGCGCACCGGCAACTTTTCTGAGCTGCCTGCATTTAATCCGGTTAGCATTTTTAAAACAGGGCAGTACAATATGTCCCGAAGCCTGCCCGATTACCTGAAAAGTGTTTTTGGGCCGGAGTCGAAAGTAGGAGCCATTTCGATAAATGCTCCCTGGATGGCTCATGCCCTTGGTTATAACCCCGATTATTTTTTTGCATATAATCGCTCAGATGGCTGTTTCTATGATGTTATGCAATCGGGAAAGGATACCACCTGGGTGAAGCAGTTTAACCTACGTTACAGTACCAATGGTTATCTTAACAGGCAATGGGGCCCTGTAAAAGATATCACCTCATATACAGAGTATCGGTATAAAACTCCTGAGGCGCGACTTGATTTCAGAAGCTTCTTTTACAGTATGAACGATGGAGGTATAGATGGCTTTAAATTTGGGAAAGTAGCGGCATCGCCATTTGCGAACACATTATTGCGCGATTTTGCTGTGGCTTTTTTGGTGAATACCAGATTTGGCTACGATGATACTCCTGATTTGCTTTCAATTGCTTTTACCACGCGTCCATTTATAAAAACCAATGGTACCATACTCCCCGCCGAAAAGGAAGATATGATTTTGCGTCTTGACCATGAACTGGCCTCACTCATCGACTTTTTAGATATTGACCTTGGGAGGGATAACTACCTGATGGTACTTACATCAGCAGCCAATAGTGCCATTGACCAATCAACACATGGCGCCCAGGGTAAAAACACCGGGGTATTCGAGAACCAAAAGGCAGCCTCACTTCTTAATCTTTACCTGATGGCCATTCATGGACAAGGGAAGTGGGTGAGTGGCATTAACGATGGTGTTGTTTATCTTAACCGAAGTTTGATTGAAAGCAAAGGTTTGTCGGTTAAAGAAATGCAGGAAAGTGCCTCCAGGTTTCTGCTCGAAGTATCAGGAGTTGCCAAAGCTATACCTGCATACGATTTGGTTTTGGAATCGCGGCACGATGCACTTATTTCCGGGAATATTTTCCCTCAGCGGGCTGGCGATATTTATATAACATTGCTGCCCGGCTGGCAAACACCAACCTCTGCATTAGGCACCAGACAGGATGGTTTCCCCGGACAGCGAACAATTCCTTTTATATTCTTTGGATGGAAAGCCAACCATGGTGCATGGTTTGATAATGTTAACAGCACTGATTTAACACCTTTGTTAATGAAAAGGATGGGATTAAGCCATCCATCAGCAGGAAAAATTAATAATATTCCTGCTTTTAAGTAGAAACAGAATCGGTAAAATTGGAGCGGATTTAAGGAGAAAAGGGCACGAGTTGCAAACTTGCGCCAACGGGTTAACCAGCCAGAGTTACCAAAGCGGCACCGATAATAAATACCTTTACAACGGTAAAGAGCTACAGGACGATTTAATGGCAGGCAGAACATTGGATTGGTTGGATTACGGTGCCAGAATGTATGATGCGACACTGGGGAGGTGGCATTGTATAGATCCAATGATTCAATTCGCAAGTCCATATATTGGAATTGGAAATAATCCTATTAGATTTATTGATCCTAATGGGATGGCTGTAACGGCAATTTCAGGAGGGTACATTATAACAGGAGATGATGTTATTAGTTATTTATCCAACTTACAATTGATGTATTCTGGCCAATCTGGAAACTCTTGGAATGATTTTTATTATTCATTAACAAAAGCTTCATTAAATAGTGCTGAAGGTAATAAACTTAGTAACAGATCGAATTCTACTGATGTTTTTGGGACAGGAAATACACAACAAGAAAACGAACCTATTATACCTATTACACTTAAGGAGAATTCGCGTTTAGAATATATGAAAAAACAGGAGAATGATTTATATATGAGAGAGTTTGCTAGAAGAAGGCATAATTCTAGCATTGGAGTAGCTAAACTAATGGGAGCTTTTCTATCTCCAATTTTATTGGCTGAAGCACCGGCCGTAATTTCTTTTACAAAATATACATGGATTAAACTTGGGGCAAGTGCAATTAGCCAAAAAATACTTAATGGTCGAATTGATTATGCAGATCTAATTGCTGATGGTTTTTTAACTCCTGGGGCAGGTGCTATTGTTAGTGGGGTATTTAATGTTTATCATGTTGATGGAAAGTTTGTATATAGTTCACCTGAAAGTATTCAACAAGCATTATTGATCACAGGCAGTAATTTTGTTTTTGGGAAAGCGAATGGTGCTTTACAAAATATAGGGACAAAGCATTTGGGAGGAAATGCAGTTGCAGATGGTATTTATCAAAGTGTCGTTAGTTTCCAGATAGAATCATTGAAGAATATAACAACAAAAGTTGGACAACAATAATGAAGAAATCACATTTAATTAATTTATTAGGTGTCGTTGTAATACTAGGAGGTATTTTTCTGTATGATTTTGCAATGCACAAGAAACTTGAAAAGACTCACAGATATACAATTGGAACCGTAATAGGATTTAAAAGCTTATCGAGAGGGGGAGTTGCGGTTTTATACAACTTTAGTTATGCTGGTATTGTTTATTCTGGTGAAAGACCAACTAATCTCTCAGAAAACGAGAGAGATAAATTGGTTGATAGGAGATTTATTGTAAAATTTAATCCTGATAAACCTAAGTTAAATAGTATTGAGTTAAATACTATAATAATTGACAGCTTATTAAAAGCCCCAACAAAAGGTTGGCTTGAATTACCTAAAATGCATTAAAAGACCGCGCTCGGCATTCTAAGACATATGCAAATAGAATATTTATTTTTGTAGAGCCAAATAACGACCCCGCGCTCGGCGTAGTCTTGTGTGTTAGAATATGCGTTGGGAGACTACGTCGAATCCTCTGCTGAGAGTAGTTTTCTTTTTTTGCTCGGTAGTTTAGCGTAGCGTAACTACGACGTCTTTTAACAGACAGTTTGCAACTGCCATTGCCGCAAGGCAAAATAAATAAATGATGGCCACTGATTTGTCAAGTTTATTCATTCATTTCTCCTGATGGCCGAATGCTCGTTGTAGTAGGAAGCAATCAGGACCAAACATACAGGGATTTAGCCGTTATTTATGCAACGCCGATGGGACGGCAAATAATTGATGCATTACATGCATCTCACAGAACCTACAGAATAGGAGGCGGAGCCTCTGATGTTCTGAATTCAAGATATAATCCATTCTTCCGAAAAGCAACATATTATCAAGGAACGTCTGATAATATTGACGGAACATTTTTTCGTTCATTTGAATCTTTGGGACATGAACTTTATCATGCTTACATGCACCATCATAATAGAAATAAAGGACTTTCCGTTTTGGCACAGGAAAGAGAGCCCATCATGTTTGAAAATTATCTTAGGTATATTTACGATGAAGGAGCTGGTCCCCAAAGATTATCCTATACGGGCAGAAAAATGTTCGATCCTTGGAGTGTTACCTCTTTTGATACTGGAGGGAAAAAAATCGATATAAAATCGGTAAAACTAACCACTGTGTACAACTATGGACTCGGAAAAGTTTCGCAGGAAAGCGAAGACGATGGGGATAATATTGCTCCAAGAGACAATACACGAGTGGTTAATCCATTGGATGACATTGTAAAAAGAATTCTTGAATACATGGATGAAAATGGCTTGAAAAAAATCGAAGTAGAATTTTAACTCTATTGTATTTACGAATATGGATAAAAAGCAAAAAATTACGGGTTATCTGATGATGGCTGCCGGGATGACTCTTTTTCTGAGAATTTTAATTAGGTTTTTTTTACAAGGGTACTTTACTAATGAACAAATAGTTTTCTATCTTGTACCTTTTGAAATGAGCGATAATTTTGGCACTCTTATTTTTTCTTTGTTGTTTGCCCTGTCTGGCTATTTCTTGGCAAAGAGGAAACACGATTATACGTTGTTTCTATGCCAGTTTTCCACAATCGGTGTCATAATTGATAGGATGTGGTTTATTCAAGAAAATGTGGGTGTAATAAAAGCTTTATCCTTCAGATTGCCTTTGTTGGTATGTCTTTTTTGTATTTTATATTGGATTGTGAAACAGACTGACTTTGATTACAAGCTTTTTTTTAAAAGGATTGTTATCATTTTATTCGGTAATATTGCGATAATCTCTATTGGAAAGTTTCTGTTACCTAATATATGATTACGGAGCAAGGATGTATGACCCAGCCTTAGGGCGTTGGCACAGAGTTGACCCGTTGGCGGAGAATTACTACTTCCAGAATCCATACGCCTACGCAGCCAATAACCCAATAAAATTTATTGATTGGATGGGTCTAGGATCTGGAGCATCAGAGCAAGACCCCCCGCTCGGCATTCTAAGACATATGCAAATAAAATAGAATATTTATTTTTGTAAAGCCAAATAACGACCGATGGTGAAAGTTAAGCCAATGGTTATCTAAGGGAAGTGTCATCGCTTCCCTTATTTGATTTATTTTGGGTATCGAAC
>CAZFTD010000140.1:0-9683 GCA_964521525.1 uncultured Marinilabiliaceae bacterium
CTTGAAAGATGGGTTTTCTTTGATACATCCTTGGTATATTGCTTTTGATATGGATGCAGATAAAATAGCTTATTACAAAGATTTATTTGCAAACGATAGAACAGATTTTGGCAGTAAAAAAGGAAGCGAAGCGCCTCCCCGATTGTTTGATTTAACATCCTTGCAAGTGGAATGCAACCGCAAGTTTGGACTTTCGGCCGATGAAACGTTAAAAACAATTCAGTCGCTCTACGAAAAAAAACTAACCTCTTATCCAAGGGTTGACACCACTTTTCTGAGCAACGACTTATATCCAAAAATTCCCGGAATTCTGAAAGGTTTAAAACCTTACGAAGACATAATAGCGCCATTGCTGGAAAGGAAACTACCCAAATCGAAAAAAGTATTCGATGATACCAAAGTAACCGACCACCATGCCATTATTCCCACAGGACAAAACCCTGCATCGGGCAATTTAAGCCGCGATGAAAAACTGGTATTCGATCTGATAACCCGACGGTTTATAGCCGCCTTTTACCCCGATAGCATTATCAACACCACCACGGTTGAAGGTAGGGTGGAAGATGTTAAATTTAAAGCCTCCGGAAAGCAGATTTTGGAAGAAGGATGGAGGGTGGTTTTTAAAAGTCAGGGACAATTTAAAAGTGAAGACAATATTCTTCCTGAATTTGTGAAAGGAGAAAGAGGGCCTCACGACCCTGATTTACAGGAAAAGGAAACCCAGCCACCCAAGCCATATACTGAGGCTACTTTATTAAGGGCAATGGAAACAGCTGGTAAACAGGTTGATGATGAAGAGCTGCGCGATGCCCTCAAGGAAAATGGTATTGGACGCCCTTCAACCCGTGCAGCTATTATTGAAACTCTTTTTAAGCGAAAATACATCGTTAAAAACAAGAAGAATCTGGTACCTACCATAACAGGCGTGCAACTGATTGAAACCATTCATACTGAATTGCTCAAGTCAGCAGAGCTTACTGGTATATGGGAAAAGAAATTGCGCGAAATTGAGCGAAATAATTACGATGCCGCTGCTTTTATGGCCGAACTTAAGCAAATGGTTTCAGACATTGTTCATTTGGTTAAACGCGACCAGAATATTCGAAAAATTGAGGTGGTCAATGAAGAACCCAAAATTGAAAAAGCTGTAGCAAAATCAAACTCTCCTGAAGCTCCGGCTCCTTGTCCCCGATGCGGGCAAGGGGTTATGCTTAAAGGAAAAAAGGCATGGGGTTGCTCGAGGTATGCCGATGGCTGCCAAACTGTTGTGCCTTTTTCATTTTTAGGAAAGGTTTTAACCGATAACCAAATAACCATGCTTTTTAAAAAGGGTAAAACCGGCTTAATTAAAGGATTTGATTTGGATGGTGCCAAAGTAGATGGGGTTTTATCGCTCGACGATAATTACCAGCTTCGTTTGGAAAAGGATGAACAACCTCAATGGAAATGCCCCAAATGTAAAGAAGGATTAATTATTAAGGGTCGAACCGCTTGGGGCTGTCAAAGGTTTCACCAGGGATGTAAAGTGATAATTCCGTTTGAATTTATGGGTAAGAAAATAACCGACAAACAGGCCGGTGATTTAATTTTAAAGGGGAAAACCACTGTAATAAAAGGTTTTATTGGGTCTGATGGCACAGAAATTTCAGGTCGCTTAACATGGAACAGCGGTTTTAATTTGGTGCTGGAACCTTATTAGTATTGCGAGCTTAGCTGTTAGATGTTAGCTCTTAGTTGTTAGTTCTTAGCTGTTAGTAACTTAAAACTGTAAACTTTCAACTTTCCAATAAATCGGTTACCGATTCTCGGTATTTCACTTTGCTTCAACTCCGCGTTGCTACGTCTGCCTTCAGCCTCTTTGCTCATGGCTTATCAAAACTTTAACCCATTAACAGGTGCTCTATCAATACTTTCAAACCTAATCCTATTAAAATAAGTCCTCCAATAATTTCCATTTTCTTCCCAAACCATTTCCCGGCTTTTTTCCCAATTAGCATTCCCAACATGGCAAACAGGTAGGTGGTAACGAAAATAATCACGATGGCCATCCAGATATTAACCTCAATCAATGCAAAACTAAGGCCAACCACAAAGGCGTCAATACTGGTTGCAATAGCCATACCAATCAATATCAGGGGATTAAATATATTGATATCTTTTTGGTTCTCTTCTTTTTTCAAGCTTTCATAAACCATTTTAATACCAATAGCAGCTAAAAGCGCAAAGGCAATCCAATGGTCATACTCTTGAATAAAATCGCGAACATTAATCCCTAAAAACCAGCCAAGAGTCGGCATTAATGCCTGAAAAAGCCCTAAAACAATAGCTATCCTTGTGGCCTGCAAAAACCTGATTTTATTGGTTATATATCCGGCCGTAACAGATACGGCAAACGTGTCGAAACTTAACCCAATGGCAAATAATACCATTTCCAGTAAACTCATTTGAGCGTCATATTATCCGGTTAACTAAATAATTCCATAATCTCCTGTTTCGATAAATCTTTCAGAGGGTTGTTGCTGCTGATAAATGTATCGGCCAGGCGGGCTTTTCGCTCCTGAAGTCTGGCAATTTTTTCTTCAATACTACCGGTAGATAAAAATCGGTAAACAAAAACGTTCTTGGTTTGCCCAATTCTATGGGCCCGGTTTATGGCCTGCGATTCGGCAGCCGGATTCCACCATGGGTTGAGCATAAATACATAATCGGCTTTGGTGAGGTTGAGCCCAACACCACCGGCCTTTAACGAAATTAAAAAGATGCGGCATTCGTTGGTTTGCGAAAATGATTTTATCACCTGTTCGCGTTTTTGGGTGGCTCCGGTTAATTTGGCGTATGTGTAACCCCTTATTTGTAGCTCTTTTTCAATTAGTTCCAAATCTTTAACAAACGATGAGAAAATTAAAACATTGTGATTCTCGGCAACCACATTTTCAAGGTTTTCTAATATTTGTTCAAATTTGCCCGAAGAACCTTTGTATTTCTCATCAACCAAAACAGGGTGATTGGCAATCTGCCGTAATCGTGTTAAGGCCTGCAACGCCATTATGGCCGATTGTTCAGGTGTTTTCGACTCAAAAATTTTATAGATGCTGTTTCTGATTCCCGATTTTTCACGCTCGTAAAACGATTCCTGTTCAGGCGTCATATCGCAATAAAGCACCTGTTCCATAACCGGTGGAAGGTCGTCGGCCACTTTTTCCTTGGTACGCCTGAGCAAAAAAGGCTGTATGAGTTTTTGTAACTTGGTTTCCTTGCTTTCGTCCTGATTACGGGTAATTGGCACCACAAAATGGCGTTTGAAAAAAGGTAACGAGCCAAGCAACCCCTTATTTACCAAGTCCATTTGAGTCCATAAATCAATCAAAGAATTCTCGATGGGTGTTCCAGTAATACATAAATGATTATTGGCTTCAATGGATTTAACAGCCTCATATATTTTTGATGTTGGATTCTTAACATGTTGACTCTCATCCACAATGAAATAGTGGAATCGATAATTTTTCAGTAATTCAATATCATTGCGTAAAACCCCATACGATGTAATTATCACATGATAATGGCGGAAAATTTTACCAATTTCTTTTGATTTTAAGCGATTTCCCCCTGCGTATAAATAGGCTTTTAGCGATGGTGCAAACTTTTTTAATTCGTCCTGCCAATTGTGCATCAGGGTAGTTGGAACGCAAATGAGCGATGCAGGCACACCGCTTTCGTTAAGCGATGCCGTTTCCGGTACATCAAAAATCGATAGTTGTCCGGTTTTCATTAATTTTTCCTGGGCTTTAGACTCAACCTCAATCTTTTTATTATAAATATGGAGCAATAAAGCAATTGTTTGTAATGTTTTTCCAAGCCCCATATCATCGGCCAGAATGCCTCCAAAATTGTTCTGAAACAGAAAGTTTAACCATATAAATCCTTCTTTTTGATAAGGGCGCAGTTTGGCCAATAACCCATCAGGAAGCTTAACCTCAGGGAATGTTATCTCTTTTTCTACTCTCGGTAATTCAGAAACACCATACTTTACCTGGTCCAAAATGCGAAAATGGCTCTTTGGCAACCGTATGGTATCGCCATCAAATTTAGCGTAGTTGAGCAACTCGCTGAACCGGGTAAACCATTCGTCAGGAATTATAAATAATTCTCCATTAGGGAGTTGGTAATTATGTTGCCCGCTAATCAGGTGTTTTCTGAAACGGATAAAGGGTATTGAAATCGCTCCAATTTGGATATTGGTTTTTATTTCAAACCAGTCGTTAGCTGTTGTAGAATCTACATTTACGGAAATTTTCCCCAGAAAAAGCCGGTTCGATTCGTATTCAGAGCTAACCGCTATCTTGTTTTCATTTAATTCATGCAAATGATGGTTCAACCAGGTAACAACCGATGGCAAGTGGTCTGTGCTTTCAGTTTTTATATTACTACCTGTCGGTCGAAACAGGGCATCGTTGATTTTTTCAAGCCCCATTCTTTTTAACAGCTCTATTGTTTGTTGCTCGAACTCGAAATTCCGCTGAATTTTCTTAAACCGGTATTGCTCTCCATGCTTCACCAAATCAACAAAAATAGCCGATTTTCGATCGGCTAAAAAAGTTCGGTCGCGGTAACAAAAATGAAGAGCCAATGCAGCCTGCTGATTCAGGTCTTTAAAAATTTTAAGCAGGGCAGAGGGTGATTTGCTGGCATCTTCAATTATAAAACCATGCGCTTCCACCTGGTAATGGCGTATGCAGCCGGCCACAAAACTTTCCATATATGTAGGAACCTGCCGCAAAGGGATGGAGATAACCTGTTTTTCGAGAAATGGCCTAAATTTCTTACTGTCAATATTTTCAAAGTAGAATAGCTGGTTGTTAATTTTAAAAACTGCAGGGTCGTGGCACAAAAAATCGACGGTTTTCCCCAACATTGAGAATTCCTTTTCCGGGACGTTATCGCCCATGTTTTGTTTAACGCGCAACGCATAAAGCAGTTGGTCGTCTTTTAAATCGAAAATGCAATAGGGGATGGCCGGGGTAGGAAAAATAAACAGCAAATCGCTCTGGTACAGGTTACTGAAAGCTCCATTTTTATAGTACGACGGAATATTGCTATTGGCCAGCAATTTAACTGCTTTATAAGTGTTTTCCTCAATATGTGGTTTTATCAGTGGCTCAAATCGGGGGTCGATATTAATTTTATCGAAAAATGCTTTTAAAGTGCCTTCACGGGCATATTTTTTAAACAAATATTGGTCGCTGATTTTATGCAGCAGCTCAATAATCGCTATTTCCTCTACTGAAAATTTGTTTTCACTCTTCAAATGCTGAAGTGTAGCATGTTCATGAAGTGTTATGGGTTGCTCTTCATTAATGGTTGCAATATAAGGAATGGCCACCAAACCAATATTTCGGCGTTCGGTAAATACAACTATTAATTGCTCCATGAATGGTTTTTAATTGATGTTCAGGTTTAGATGTTGATATTAAACCTGCTGAAGCAAAACAACCGGTTTAACTACATTTTGAACCAACAAAAATAGTAAAATGGCTGTTTCAATTCATGGAGAATGCGAATAAATTGTTGGTCATTGACCATCAAAGAATCGCATGATGCAAACTAACAAGTGAATATTCTAAAAGAAAAGAACATAAGACGACACTTATATTCAGGCGGATATTTTTCTTTATAATCATTATTACATAAAAGAAAGTATCTTAACCTTATTTTGCGTCATGACAATCGGCACAACTCACAAAGTGTATGTTATGTTCGCTTTTTTTGTTAGCAAAACTGGTATTCATGGTTTCTACATCGAGGCCACAGTTCGAAATAGCCGGATGACATGTGGCACAGCTATTTCGCGAATTATTGTTGTGAGGTTCATGGCAGGCTCTACAGCTCAGCCCTTCGTGTACGCCTCGCGGAACGCGATCATCGGCACTTGCAGAATGGTGAAACGCATTAGGTGCATGGCATTGCACACACGTGCGCATAATTTCATCGTTTGTCACTTTCAGCGGTTTTCCATGGTGTGTTATTCGTGGTATTGGTAACTCGTTGGCTGCAAAATGTGTTCTTTCGTTACGATCGTAATAACCAACATTTGCTACAGGCCTGTGGTGTTCATAAAAAATTGCACCGGGCGTTGAATGGTCGGGTGATGTTGCCACCATACCTGATTGGTGTATTTTATGGCACGTCATACACGGTATTGCTGGCCGTTCAGCAATAATTGGGTTCTTTATTTGCCATGGGCCTTTAGTGTCGATGGGTTCAACAATGTCAGCTACAGTTCCATCGAAAAACATTCCATGGCAGCGCAGACAATCAAAATTAATTTGTTCGGCCCTGTTTTGTTGGTTGTTCAAGAAAATATGGTGGTATTGCATTGAATGACCTCCCGACAACCATTTCGCAAATTCTGAAGCATGACACCGCTTGCAATTATTCATAACAGCCAGCAATTGGTCTTCATTCATTCTTATCTCTTCAGTATTGCTATTTGTAAAGTGGTTAACAAGCATACGCCCTTTTTCTTTCAGACTGTGAATGCCATTGCTAAGTGCAGTGCCATGACATTCAGCGCATTTCATTTCACGGTGCGATGATGTAGCAAAAGAGTGTACCGCTACTCCAATTTCGTGACATGCAGCACAGGTTCTTTCAGGCGGCGCTGTATTCCACCATGAATAACCGGCTCCTATTAAACTAGTTAAAACTATGGATACAGGTATTATTACCAATCCAAGAACCCTCAGTAAATTACTTTTCATCATTCTCATAACCAATTAAAAACGGTTGCCTTTGCTCCATTCGCCTGCAATAAAACCACCCACCCAATATCCAAGAGCCATAATAGTAAGCGCAGGGTTGAATCCTCCATTGGTGACACATAAACTTCCATCGGCTATAAAAAGGTTGTCGGTACCATGTACTCTTCCATACCTGTCGGTTACCGATGTTTGCGGATCGTTGCCCATTCGGCATGTTCCAGCCTGATGTTGACCACCACTTAGTCCTCCACCACCACCCAAACTCTGCCATGTAACTATTGCTCCCGCTTCTTTTAGCCAAAGTTCAGCTTTCTCTGACATCATGCGGCAGCCGATTGCATCGTAGGGGTGTCGTTCGCCCGACAAGCGAACTACAGGTATTCCCCAATAATCAGTAACAGAGTCATCCACATCTACACGGGATTGAAAATTGGGTATTTCCTGATATGGACCTACTACTTGTGCAACTCTTTTAAAATTGGCTCGCTGAAACGCCTTATGTTCCTTACCCCAACGTTTGGACCCAGGTGGACGAATTCCACTAAAAAGATAAGGCATTCGGATAAACTCGTTGCATAACACTCCACCACCAACAATTCCGGGCACATGATGGTTAAAATCGCATACTGCCACCGATGCTCCGGGACCGACATCGTCATATACCTCATCTTCAAAAATTCCGAAAGCGCCCGTGTAGGCATGGCCCTGCAGGTTTCTGCCAACCCAGCCATGCTCATTTCCTATTCCATTGGGGAAAAACTTCGATTTAGAATTAAGCATAAGACGAGGAGTCTCCGTTGCAGATGCTGAAAGGATTACCACATCAGCAGTTTGAATCTGTCGGCGTTTTTTTTGGTCAAAATAGGTTACCCCTGATATCTTTCCATTTGAATTGACCATTAGCTCACTAACAACAGAATTTGTGCGTAACTGGCAATTCCCGGTTTTTATTGCCTCAGGTATAACGGTATTGTGAGTACCGCATTTTGCATTTACCGGACATGCAAAGCCCACACAAGTTCGCATGCGTATACAAGCCGGACGGCCTCCATATGACACTGAGTTACGTAGCATTGGTATGGGGAATGGATGGTATCCCAGTCGTTTTGCTGCATCATGCAGTATTGATGCTTCCTTATTATGCGAGAATGGAGGCATAGGATGCGGTTTGCGCCTTGGCGGTGCAAAAGGGTTCTGAGAATCATCACCTGAAACACCTATTTCCCATTCGGCTTTTTCATAACATGGTTCTAAATCGTGGTAGCTAATTGGCCAGTCGTCGAGAGTTGAACCTGCTATATGACCATAGGTACTTTTCATTTTAAAATCTTCTTCCATAAATCGCCATGCCATAGCGCCATAGCTCACAGTGCCTGAACCAACGCAGGCTGCATTATTGTTATAGAGCCATTCACTGGGAAGAACAATATGATTTTTCCCCGAACTATCGACAAACACCCGACGGTAACGATTGTTGTCGGGACCGTGTATATTTCCCAACACTGTAGTGCGTTGTGAGTGTAATTCGTCATTGTTATACGAGTTCACCCAATCCCCCCGTTCAAAAAGCACTACCGACATTCCTGCTGATGCCAATTCTTTGGCCACCACGCCACCGCCTGCTCCGGCTCCTATTACTACTGCATTAACATGTTTATTACTCATAGTCTAAACTTTATGCACATTACGGCCAATTATATGGGGATAATCGAGCTGAATCATTTTGTAACTCACATAGTTTTTGTTACCTCCATGTCGGGGGCTACCGTAAAAGCCTTGCATCGTATGTTCGAGCAAGAGGTTAAAAAAACGCTGTTGGAAACCACTTGTCCAATGTTCTCCTTCAAGAAGACCAGCCTCCATTTGCTCGAGAAATTGAGTTTGTATATCCCAGTTGAGTTCTTCAAACTTCAAATTGTACCTAGTTTTTGCTGTTAGCTGCACAGCCTTGAGTCCCAGTCGATACTCCTCTCTGTAGCGAGAAAGAGGTCCCGACAGTTGTTTATCAATGTAATTGGCAACACCAGCATCGCGTGCACCTGGCCAATCGTCGGTTGGAATGATTTGCTCAACCAGAGCATCCAGCAAGCTCGCTTCATAATCAGTAAAGTACCTCCACTTAAATGCTGAAGGGTAGTTACAACGGCTTAATAGTAAAAGTCCGGCAGTTGTAGTTGCTGTAGATAATATAAAACTACGACGGTTAATTTTTCTATCGGTTTGCATACTATTTTTTTATAGTGCTGGTATGGATTTTTTGTAGCTATTTTGTTTTGCAAAATAACAGTTGAGGTATTCATTCTCCTTGATGATTTTAAATTCCAGGCTAAACATAAATTTACCTTAAAGACCAGTTTTGTTGTTTATTGGTGCGTATTTCGGTATACTATTATACTAACCAATGAAATTGCTTAAAATTAAAAGAAGGAAATATGGAGGCTATCCTGCACTATGCTGAACATTTAAAGCAAAACACCACTTTCCAATTTGTTGATAAATAAAATAAATCACTGCCATCTGAATGTTTTCTGAAATCAAATAAATCTTTCCATAAGATGCAGATTAGCAGTATATTAAAAATGCAATTTGTATCTGAACGTAGAATTTATCTTGGTCAAAGAGGGTCTTGCCAGGTGGCTTTATAACCCTGGGAATCTTGGCATTTATGCTACAAAGTTATTCAAATGACAAGTAATGAAGCAAGCATATCCGGACTTTCTCGCAAAAGTTGCTGAATGTTGCTTTTTCTTTACACTACACCCTACGGATTAATTCCAATAAAAGGTAAACAATCATTGCCACAAATATCTGAGACTTTACTGCGTTCTCAATGGTGCCCAGAAACGTTTTGATTTGAAGGTTTTGTTTCATCAGCTTGAAGAAGATTTCAATGTCCCAGCGTTTTTTGTACAAGTCTGCCACAGT